>NZ_JBGQQX010000032.1:0-26931 GCF_045528525.1 Ruoffia sp. FAM 26255
GTGTCATCGATTGCACACAAACGGAACACGATTCCACGGAAATCCTTACACTACCGAACACCGTTGGAAGTATTTTTGAGTTACTTAGATGAAGCAGTTTTGTCTAGCTTAATTTGACAAATCAAATAAATTATATTCACAAATTAGTTCATAACGTTAAATAAAACCACCACCAGAGTGCAACTTACACGGGGGTGATATATTCATTTATACATTATATCAGAAACCACTTAGAATAAAAATGTAAAATGAGCATAAAATGAAGTTAATATATGATATTATTATCATAATTTCATTTTCATAAATATTGCTTATATGCACTAAAAAGAAAAGCCTCTACAGAGTGACAAACTTTGTCATTGTAGAGGCTAATTATATATTATGCTAATTATTCATTAGAACTTCCGTCAACTTCATAAATTTCTGCAACTTCTCCATCAACTAAATGTAACATTGGTGCTGGTTTAACGGCGTTATGTTCTTCATCAATATAAAACTCCCCAGTAACTCCACCCGTGAAGGTTTCCATATTTTCGATAGCATCTCTCACTGCTGTTCGGTCAGTAGATCCTGCATCTTCGATCGCTTGAAATAATAATTTTGCTCCATCATATCCAAGTGCTCCGAAAGTGTCTGGCGTTTTCCCAAACTTTGCTTCATAAGCTTCTACGAATGCTTTACCTGCTTCTTCTTCAGTTCCTGTGTAAAAGTTTGACGTAAAGTATACATCTGTTGCATTGCTTGCACCTGCTAACTCTACATAGGCATCACTTGCAAATCCGTGTCCACTTAAGATTGGTTGAGTTAGACCCATCTCTCTAGCTTGTTTAGTAATTAAGCCTCCTTCAGTATAAAAGGCTGGTAAATAAATAACATCGAATTCAGTCGCCATTAAAGTCGTTAGGACAGCTGAGAAATCTGTATCACCACTCGTATAAGATTCTTCCAACACAACTTCATTACCTAACGCTTCCCATTCTTTAATGAATGGTTCTGCTTGTCCTACAGAGTAATCATTTGACTGGTCTACTAGGACCACTGCTTTTTGTGCACCTAGTTCATCCGTTGCAAATCGAGCTGTAGCGTTCGCCTGGTAAGTGTATGAGAACGCAAGACGGAATACCCAATCTAATACATTCCCGTCATCATCCATAGTTAAATCATCTGCTGTTGCTGCTGGAATGACCGCTGGAACTTCAGATTGTTCTGCCACGGGATTTTGGGCTAGTACTAAATCTGTTGCACCCGGTCCAATTAGAGCTACTGCCCCTTCTTCAACCAAGCGAGTTGCAACTGAAGCTGTTTCGGTCTTATCTGATTTATTGTCATAATGAATGATTTCTACTTCACGGCCATCTAAAAGCCCACCTTCATTGTTTACTTCTTCAACAGCTAATTGTAAAGCTTCGTACATTGCTTGCCCATAAGATGCCGAGTAACCAGATGTTTCCATGTTAGCTCCAATTTTTACTGTCTCATTTTCTTCTTGTGCTAAGGCTAATAAGTTTGATGATTAGGCAAATAAAGTGACACCGGCTAAAAGACTTAAACCTAATTTTTTGAAATTCATAATATTCCTCCTGTATTGTTTGAATGATAAGGGATTGTAAAAAATGTAATGTTTATAATATCTGAAATGTCATTGTCTATGGATCATCACTTCTTTCCTGATTAAACAAAAAATAGTCATCCATTCATTGAATGGATGACTATTACTCAAGACCCATTCATAGCTTACACGAATAGGACTGGAACACGTTAGATTTTTAATCTAAGGTTCAAGTCCTGGTCTTAATAATAATAATAATGTTATTATTCTGTAAGTTATGCATAGTTCTCTCTCTTTTCTTTAATCATTTTCTAATGTATTCATAATATACTCTAATCAGTTTAATTGCAAGGACTTAAATGTATTTTTCCTAATAATGTGCCTTTTGCCTTGATTTATAAACTTATATTAATTTTTTATTGCTTGAGTTTCTACCCATTCTTGAATGAGTTCATTTAATCTAGAATAATCTTCGTGCTTAATAATCGAGTAACGGACCGTTTCTTTTAAGTTATCTTCTTCATAAAATCGACCTGAAAAACCATTTGCTTCTAGATAACGACCTAAACTTAGTGCCTTATCACCATAAGTGAAGACAAAGTTTGTGTAACTGTCATTTACATTCATCACTTGGTTCACCTTTCTAAAAGCATCAATTAACAAATCACGAGCTTCTAGTTGATAATCGGCGTATTCCTTCACCCATGCTTTATCTTCTAGAAAGACACTTGCTAAGTTCATCCCAACATGATCCAAGGGATAAGGGTGATTAATTCGAGTGACCTTATCGTAAGTTTCCCCTTGAGCAATAATAATTCCAATTCTTAAGCCAGCCAATCCATATATTTTGCTCAAAGTACGAATTATTAAGACATGGTCACCTTCAGGACGTGTATATTCTTCACCAAATTCTATATATGCCTCATCAATGATAAAATACCCTTGGATCGCTGCCATCGCATCTGCCACTGCTTGTAATTCTTCTTCTTTAAACATTAACCCTGTTGGATTATGCGGATTTGATAATATGAATAATGACGGTTTTTTCTCATGAATCGCTTTAACTATCTTAGCAAAATCAAATGAATAATCCGCTTCGCTCTCAACCTCATAAAATGGTAATTGTAGTTGCTCAGCATAATCTTTATACATAAAGAAATCTGGAGTGATTGTCATAATACCTTTTTGACCTAAAGTGATAAAGGTTTTCTGGATCCACTCATCTGCACCACTAGCCAATTCAATTTCATCTACATTTAAATTATTATCTTTAGCGTAAATAGCTTTCAATTGTCCTAATTCAACATCCGGATAATCTTGAAATACTGTTCTATTATATACTTCATCCATATATTCTTTTTTAATCGGTGAAATTGGACTTGTATTTCTGTTCATTATAATCATAATTCAACCTCGTTTCTTGAAATATATTCTATTATAACACTAATAATTTTAATTGAAATCTAATGAATTTAAAAATCTGTATAAAAAAACACCCCATAAGGGGTGTTTAATTGTGGTTTGGAATTATTGTTCGATTGAAGTAACAGTTCCGGCACCAACAGTACGTCCACCTTCACGGATAGAGAAACGAGTTCCATCTTCCATAGCGATTGGGTGAATTAATTCTACAGAGATAGTTACGTTGTCACCAGGCATTACCATTTCAGTTCCTTCTGGTAATTCGATGATTCCTGTAACGTCAGTTGTAGTAAAGTAGAATTGTGGGCGGTAGTTATCGAAGAATGGAGTATGACGTCCACCCTCTTCTTTAGATAATACATAAATCTCAGCAGAGAATTTAGTATGTGGTGTAATTGAACCTGGTTGAGCTAAAACTTGTCCACGTTCGATGTCATCACGTGTCACACCACGTAATAATGCACCAATGTTATCTCCCGCTTCAGCGTAATCTAACATTTTACGGAACATCTCAACACCAGTTACAGTAGTTTTTTGAGTATCTTTGATACCAACGATTTCAACTTCGTCACCTACTTTAACTTGTCCACGTTCTACACGACCAGTAGCAACTGTACCACGACCAGTAATTGAGAATACGTCCTCAACTGGCATCATGAATGGTTTGTCGATTTCACGAGCTGGTTCTGGAATGAATGTATCTACAGCTTCCATTAATTCTAAGATTTTAGCTTCGTAATCAGCGTCGCCTTCTAAAGCTTTTAATGAAGAACCAACGATTACAGGAACATCGTCTCCTGGGTAATCGTATTCTGATAATAAGTCACGAACTTCTAATTCAACAAGTTCTAATAACTCTTCATCATCAACCATATCAGCTTTGTTTAAGTATACTACGAAGTGTGGCACACCAACTTGACGTGATAATAAGATATGCTCACGAGTTTGTGGCATTGGTCCATCAGCAGCAGATACTACTAAGATAGCACCGTCCATTTGAGCAGCACCAGTGATCATGTTTTTAACGTAGTCCGCGTGTCCTGGCGCATCGATATGTGCGTAGTGACGGTTAGCAGTTTCATACTCAATATGTGAAGTATTGATTGTGATTCCACGTTCTTTTTCTTCAGGTGCGTTATCGATTGAAGCGTAGTCTTGAGCTTCACCAAAACCATTTTTAGCTAAAACTGTTGCGATTGCAGCAGAAGTAGTTGTTTTACCGTGGTCAACGTGACCTAAAGTCCCAATATTAACATGGGGTTTCGTACGTTCAAATTTTTCTTTTCCCATTATTTAATCCTCCTAAAATATATGTAACCTATTATAGATTATTTTTTAACCTATCGAAATGATTATACCGTGAAAGGAAGGTAAATTCAACCATTTACCTCCACATATTCACGTTTATAGCAAGCTTTCTGCTTAGTTATAAAGCAGATTATCTACCGCTATGTTTCTCGATGATTTCTTCTTGAATTGATTTTGGAACAGCTTCATAGTGGTCGAATTGCATTGTAAATGTACCACGACCTTGTGTAGCTGAACGTAAAGTTGTCGCGTAACCGAACATTTCTGCTAAAGGAATGAATCCTCGAACGATTTGTGCGTTACCACGAGCAGTTGTACCTTCGATGCGTCCACGTCTTGAGTTCACGTGTCCCATTACATCTCCTAAGTATTCTTCAGGAACTGTAACTTCAACTAACATCATTGGTTCTAGGATTGCTGGATCAGCTTTCTTAGCAGCTTCACGTAATGCTAATGAAGCAGCAACTTTGAAGGCAGTCTCAGATGAATCGACATCATGGTATGAACCATCGTAAAGCTTAGCTTTAACGTCGATTAATTCGAATCCTGCTAATACACCGTTTTCCATTGCGTCTTTAAGTCCTGCATCTACTGCTGGGATGTATTCACGAGGAACTACCCCACCAACAATTGCATCCTCAAATTCGTATCCGGCACCTTCTTCGTTAGGTGAGAATTCAATCCAAACGTGTCCGAATTGTCCTTTACCACCTGATTGACGAACGAATTTACCTTCTGCTTTAGTAGCAGCACGGAAAGTTTCACGGTATGAAACTTGTGGTGCACCAACACTTGCTGAAACTTTAAATTCACGTTTTAGACGGTCAACGATGATATCTAAGTGTAACTCACCCATACCAGCGATGATTGTTTGTCCAGTTTCGTGATCAGTTGTCGCACGGAAAGTTGGATCTTCTTCAGCTAATTTAGCAAGAGCTGCAGACATTTTGTCTTGGTCAGCTTTTGAATCTGGTTCAATTGCAACGTTAATAACTGGCTCTGGGAATTCCATTGATTCAAGAATCACTGGCGCGTTCTCAGCACATAAAGTATCACCAGTTGTTGTATTTTTAAGACCTACCGCAGCTGCGATATCTCCTGAGAATACTTCTGGGATTTCTTCACGTGAGTTAGCGTGCATTTGTAAGATACGACCAACACGTTCACGGTTATCTTTAGTCGCATTTAGAACGTATGAACCGGCAGCTAATGTACCAGAATATACACGGAAGAATGTTAGACGTCCTACGAATGGGTCAGTCATAACTTTGAATGCTAAAGCAGCAAAGTCTTCTGAATCATCAGCATGATGTTCTAAAGTATCTTCTGTTCCTGGAATAGTACCGATAATTGGTGGTACTTCTAGTGGTGATGGTAAGAAATCAACAACACCGTCTAGTAATAATTGTACCCCTTTGTTCTTGAATGAAGAACCAACATAAACTGGGTAGAACTCAACCGCAACTGTCGCTTTACGGATTGCCGCTTTAAGAGTTGCAACATCGATTTCTTCACCTTCTAGGTAAGACATCATAATGTCTTCATCTAAATCAGCGATAGCTTCAATTAAGTTTGTACGCCATGTGTCAGCTAATTCTTTCATGTCTTCAGGGATTTCAATTTCTTCAACGTTTTCACCTAAATCATCATGATAGTGGTATGCTTTCATGTCAATTAAGTCGATAATCCCGTCAAAGTCATCTTCTGCACCAATTGGTAATTGAACAGGGTGAGCATTTGCATCTAAACGGTCGTGAAGTGTTTCAGTCGCGTTTAAGAAATCAGCACCAAGTTTATCCATCTTATTGATATATACAATACGAGGAACACCGTAAGTTGTAGCTTGACGCCAAACTGTTTCAGTTTGAGGTTCTACACCTGATTGAGCATCTAATACAGTTACTGCACCATCAAGTACACGTAATGAACGTTCTACCTCTACGGTAAAGTCCACGTGACCTGGAGTATCAATAATGTTTACGCGGTGGTCATTCCATTGTGCAGTTGTAGCTGCAGATGTAATTGTAATACCACGCTCTTGTTCTTGCTCCATCCAGTCCATTTGTGATCCACCATCATGAGTTTCACCAATTTTGTGAATACGTCCTGTATAGTAAAGGATACGCTCAGTAGTTGTCGTTTTCCCTGCATCAATATGGGCCATGATTCCGATGTTACGCGTTTTATCAAGAGAAAATTCTCTCTTTGCCATACTATTTTACCCCTCTTTCAAATATATAATGAGTAATTGTCAATCGCCTATGCAAATTCTTGCATAAAACAGCCAACCAATTTCTACCAGCGGAAGTGCGCGAAGGCTTTATTGGCTTCAGCCATTTTGTGCATGTCTTCACGTTTCTTAACAGAAGCACCTGTATTATTAGCTGCGTCCATTAATTCACGTGCAAGCCGTGTTTCCATTGTTTTCTCCCCACGTAAACGTGAGTACTGAGTTAGCCAACGGATAGCTAAAGTATAACGACGTTCTGGACGAACTTCAATAGGAACTTGATAGTTAGAACCTCCGACACGACGAGCTTTAACTTCTAACAATGGCATAATATTTTCGATTGCTTGTTCGAAGACTTCTAATGGCTCTTGACCTGTTTCTTCACGAATAATATCGAAAGCTGAGTATAAGATTTTAGAAGCTTTTCCACGTTTACCATCAACCATGATACGGTTAATTGTACGTGTAACTAATTTTGAATTGTAAATTGGATCTGCTAAAACTTCACGTTTTGCTACATTACCTTTACGAGGCATTCAAACTCCTCCTTTCATAAGGAATTAATTTTATTTTTTATATTTATTTAGGTTTTTTTGTTCCGTATTTAGAACGGCTTTGACGACGTTCAGAAACACCAGCTGTATCTAACGCTCCACGAACGATGTGGTAACGTACCCCTGGTAAGTCTTTTACACGTCCTCCACGGATTAACACGACACTATGTTCTTGTAAGTTGTGCCCTTCTCCTGGAATGTATGCTGTAACTTCCATTAGGTTAGATAAACGAACACGCGCGTATTTACGTAACGCCGAGTTAGGTTTTTTAGGTGTCATAGTACCAACACGAGTACATACACCACGTTTTTGTGGTGACATAGTAGTTGTTGAAGTACGTTTATAACTGTTATATCCAACGTTTAAAGCTGGAGAGTTCGATTTAGTCGTTTTAGACTTACGTGGTTTATTAACTAATTGATTAATTGTAGGCATGAATTGTCCTCCTCCCGTCTTCTTTTCTTAGTCCACACATCCAAGTGTGTCATTTTATAGTAAAATTCAATAAACAACTTTTCAGTTGCTTAAGATAAGAGTTTTAAAGCAGTCAGCACGACTGATGACCAGGAATCTGTCATTAAAACACCTTAGGTATAGTATCATGAGGATTTACTTTCGTCAATAGTCTTGAACATTTTTTTCAAAAAAAACCGACTATTTGTTAATTTTAAACAAATAGTCGGAAATATGTTATTTATCAGCGTTGATAAAGTCATACTTTTCAGGTTCTTCTTTGAATTTTCTCACAACATATGGACAAGTCGCTTTGATTTTCTTACCTTCTTTGTCCATTTCTGATACTAATTCATCTAAAAGTTTACCTGCAATTCCTTGTCCTCTTAATACGGGGTCTGTAAAAGTATGATCAGCGACTACCACTTGGTCGTTTGATGAGCTTGGTGGAAATGTAATTTCCGCTAATAGCTTATCTGCTTCGTCACGATATACAATTGCGTTACCTTCTCTTTTAAACTCCATTAAATCGCCTCCTTGACGTCTATATACATAGTTTACCATGGATGGATGATTTAATTAAGTTTAATGCTTGAAGCGAATAGTCTAAAAGTTATTAGTTGTTACGTAAAGTTGGGAATAATAATACATCACGAATTGATTGTGCGTTTGTTAACAGCATAACTAGACGGTCAATCCCGATTCCTAGCCCACCTGTTGGTGGCATACCGTATTCTAATGACTCTAAGAAATCTTCATCGACTGGATGTGCTTCGTCGTTCCCTTGATCTTTCTCTTCCATTTGAGCTTCAAAACGCTCACGTTGATCAACTGGGTCCGTTAACTCAGTAAAGGCATTCCCATATTCATGGCCAGCGATAAATAATTCGAAACGATCTGTAAATCTTGGATTTTCTTGGTTTTTACGCGCTAAAGGCGAAATCTCTACTGGATGTCCAAATACAAATGTTGGTTGAACAATTGTATCTTCACATTTATCTTCAAAGAAGTTGTTAATAATATGTCCGACAGTTGTGTCATGGTCGTTGACAGTTACATGATGCTCTTTAGCTAAAGCTTTTGCTTCTTCATAAGACATTTCTTGCCAGAAATCAACGCCAGTCGTTTCTTTAATAATATCTACCATATGAACACGACGCCATTCTGACTCTAAATCAATCGTTTGATCGTCATATTCCAATACACCAGAGCCTAATACTTTATTAGCCACATGTTTAATTAATGATTCTGTTAAATCCATGACATCCGTAAAAATACTGTATGCAGTATATACTTCTAACATAGTAAATTCAGGGTTATGTGTTGTATCCACACCTTCATTACGGAATACACGACCAATTTCGTAAACTTTCTCAAAACCACCAACTACAAGACGTTTTAGATGTAATTCTAAAGCGATTCGTAAATATAATTCCATATCTAAGGCGTTATGGTGTGTAATAAATGGTCTGGCATTTGCTCCACCTGCGATATTATGTAAAACCGGTGTTTCAACTTCCATATAATCATTGTCATCTAAATAACGACGGATTTCTGAGATGATTTTAGATCGATTCACAAAACGTTCACGGCTCTCATCATTACTAATTAAGTCTAAGTATCGTTGACGGTAGCGTTGTTCTATATTCGCTAAACCATGATATTTATCAGGCAATGGACGTAAAGCTTTAGTTAATGGAGTGAAAGACGTTGCACGAACGGATAATTCACCCGTATTTGTCTTGAATAAATACCCCTCAACACCAACAATATCTCCTAAGTCAGCTTGTTTGTAACAATCATAACTTTCTTCACCAATCATATCTTTACGTACATAAAGTTGAATACGGCCTTTCATGTCTTGGATATGGGCAAATCCAGCTTTACCTTTACCGCGCTTAGACACCATACGTCCTGCAACTTTTACGTTAATTTTTTCAGCTTCTGATAATTCTTCTTTAGTAAGGTGATCAAATTCACTTACGATATCTACTGAATAGTGTGTTCTTGTAAAACCAGCATCAAATGGGTTGACGCTATCTGATTCTAACATTGAAGTCATTTTTTCACGACGAACTGATAGTTGGTCATTTAACTCTTCATGTGTTTGCTCTTGATTATCACTCACGTTATTCACTCCTCATTTACTTTATTACTTCTCTTAAAAATTAAAGCACATCTAACAAACAAATACAATGCTTGTCTTTATTATCTATATTAGGCTTCTTCTACTAATGCAGTCAATTCCTCTTCACTAAACTGATAGGCTTCATTACAGTAATGACAAACTACTTCTGCGCCATGATCCTCGTCAATCATTGCTTGAATATCGTCTTTGCCTAATAATTTAATTCCATCAGAGAAACGTTCCTTCGAACAATGACAGTTAAAGCGGACATCTAAATAATCTAAAATCTTAGAATTACCTTCGCCAACTAATCTATCTAATAGCTGTTCTATGGTTAAACCACTATTTAACAAATCAGATACTCTACCTAAGTTATTAATTTTATCTTCTAAAGCAGAGATAGTTTCTTCAGTTGCCCCTGGCATGACTTGAATCATAAAGCCACCGGCTTGTGCCACAATATCACCTTTATCAACTAAAACGCTTAGTCCAATCGATGAAGGCGTTTGTTCTGACACTGCCATATAATAGGTAAAGTCTTCTGCGAGCTCCCCACTGATTAATGGCACTTGGCCAGTGTAAGGTTCGTAGTTTTCAATTTGTTTACTGACTTTTAAGAACCCTGGTAAGCCTACGGCACCTTTGACATCAATTTTGCCTTCTTCATTTGAATCTAAGGCAACTTGTGGGTTATTTACAAAACCTCTCAAGTTCATTTTTGCATCACTTGTCGCTAGAATTCGACCTAAAGGTCCTTCCCCTATGATATCTGCAGTTATTTGGTCATTCCCTTTTAAATTCGCAGCGAGTAAGGCTGTCCCAATTAAAGTCCTCCCTAATGCAGCTGTCGCAGTGCGCCAAGTATCGTGACGTCTTCTTGCTTCTTCAACTGTATTTTTCGCATCAATCACATACACTTTAACTTGCCCATCAAAGGCAAGCGCACGTAATAATTTATCAGTCATATGTTCATCCCTCCATGAAAATTCCATGTTGCATTGTAATGTATTACCTTTTTATTTTCAACTAACATATAATAACACACATTCTTTAGTGAAATCATCATCAAAAGTTCTTTTCTCACTTTCACATATCTTACCACCAAGTCAGTGAAAATACACACAGAATATAAAAAAGCTCTCCAAGTTTTCACCTGTAAGAGCTTTGTTTTATTTAATTTTTTATATAGTCTCTTAAATTCCATGATTCACTGTAGTAACTTGAGTCAATCTCTTTCAGTTTGTCTGAAATCAGTGGTTCAAACTCCATCCAATCTAAGATATCTTTTTCTAAGTCTAGTCCTTGAGCAATTTCTATTAGCACAAGTTTTGAATCTTTATTAATTTCAAATACAGCTCTGTCCGTTACAATGATGATTTCTTTGCCATTAGCAATAGCTTCTTTACTTGAGAAAGTAATATACGACAAGTCTGATTTAAACTTCTTATCGACACCTGCGTGATTAATGACGAGTTGTCCATTCTCTACGCTAGTCTCCCCTTTAACTGTAAAGGTGCCAATAAAGATTATTTTTGAAGCACTTGCTGAAATATCGATCATACCACCTGGACCAATGAGCATCTCTCCGATTTGTGTAGTGTTCATGTTCCCATTAGCATCCATCTGACCAAAGCCCAGCACAGTTGTATCTACGCCACCCCCGTGATAATAATCAAACATATCTAAAGTATTGATAATCGCATCTGCATTGTAATTCGTACCATAATTATAATCTGAAGCTGTCATTCCACCGATTGCACCTAAGTCTGTGTTCAAAGTGAACTGATCTAATAGATCGGCTTCATTAATTAACCGTGACACTTTATCTGCCATTCCAACGCCAATATTGATAAAACTATTTGGCTTTAACTCTCGCACCGCCCGTCTTGCGATCACTGTTTTGTTATCCAAGGGTAACTCCCGACTCTTCACTTTTGGTGTTCTAATTTCATTGGATAAGAGCGGACTGTACTGGGTCATAAAGGTTTGTTGATGGTATTCTGGCTTAGCTTTTACAACATAATCAACGAGTACACCCGGAACATCAACTTCTTTAGCTGGAAGCGTTCCAGTTGCTACGACGTCCTCAACTTGAGCAATGACAATTCCACCTGCGTTCTTCGCTGCCATCGCAAGTGTGAGTGCTTCGAGTTTCAAAGGCTCGTGAATAAATGATAAGTTTCCTTTTGGTTCTGCATAGGTCGCTTTGATAAAAGTCACATTGATGGGTAATGGTTTAAAATACAACCATTCTTCCCCATTCACTTTAGTAACTTCTACCAATTCTTCGGCTGCTTTTGCCCGATCATTAATGCGTCCACCCTCTTGGCGAGGGTCTACAAACGTTCCAATACCAACTTTACTCCACACACCCGGTCCTTTGGCTGCTGCATCTCGGTAGAGTTTACCAATGATTCCTTGTGGGAGCATATACAATTCATACTGATTTGCTAGAGCTGCTTTTGCTGATAAAGGCGCCCCACTCATGTGCGTTCCGATAAAACGTTTTAACAAACCGGGTTCAAGCAAGTAATCCATACCTGTTCCTTCGCCGCGACTCATTCCAGCCACAGCCATTAAAGTAACATCTTTTGGATGTTGATGTTCTTTGTAGTAGGCACCCAGTTCTTTTAATAACTCTTCTGGCATACCCCCTAAACCATATGTCGTTGTCGCAATCTGAGCATGATCTGGAACATATTGCATGACATCTTTTACTGAGATTTCTTTTGTATCCATCTATACACCTCTTAATTTGTTGATAAAAAAGTAGACTCAGTGTTTGCCACTCAGTCTACTCAATGAATTTTATTTAGTTGACCTTTAATTCGCTTAATTTGAATTTAATTGTGTCATACGTGTGTGCACTTGATTAAAGTCTTCGAGCATTTCAGTGAAGATATCTGATACCGGTTTAATCTCATGGATTCGACCAATCCCTTGTCCCATACTTAATTGTGAACCATCGATATCTCCATTTTTCATCGCTTCATAGGAGCGTCTACCTGAAATTAATGGCATCAACTCTTCTAAAGTCGCTCCATTCGCTTCTGCTTTAAGAATATCTTGAGCCATCTTATTATTAGCGACACGCATCGCATTGCGAAGTGACTTCATTGTTAAGACCGTCCCATACTCTGGAACAGATAATAAGGCTTGGCGATAAGCATCAGATGCATTCACTTCAGGCGTCGCTAGGAACCGAGTAGACATTAACACACCGTCCACTCCTAATGCCATGGCAGCATACATACTCTTACCATCAACAATCCCTCCCGCTGCAAGAACAGGTACATCCAATTCTTCAGCTGCTTTTGCCCAAAGGATTTGACCACTGACTTGATCTAAGCCCGGATGCCCACCACCTTCTGCTCCGACCATTGTAATAATATCCGCACCATCAGATTGAGCCGCTAAAGCGTGTCGAATTGACGTTACTTTATGAATGACAATAATACCTGCATCTTTCAGTGGTTGAATGAATTTGTCCGGTCTTTGTCCTGAAGTTTCAACAACCGGTACCTTTTCTTCAATTAACACTTGAATATAATCATTAATTACCGCTGGCATCACAACTTCTGGCACTAAAGAAATATTAAAGGCAAAAGGCTTATCAGTTAAACTGCGCACTTTTCGAATTTCTTCTCGCAAGGCATCAACATCTGGAAAAGCCATCGCTGGAACAATTCCTAATCCACCTGCATTAGATACCGCTGAAGCTAATTCCGCTAGCGACATATATTGCATGGCTCCTTGAATAATTGGGTACTTAATATTTAATAGTTCCGTGACTCTTGTTTGCATCGAATCATCTCTCCTTCAAATTTCGATGATGATAGAGCGATGATTTTAAACAAATAACAAACTATTTCCTATGAAGTTTTGTTACCCGTTCCTAGCTCATATCTAATCATCTAATCATCTAATAAAAAATCGTATTTTAATGTATTATTTTCAAAGTGAAAATTATTATATATAGATTGAAAAACAAAATCTTCCACTTTAGAATAATGCTTCTTCTTCTCTCGCATTAACGTCGGGATATACGGAATTGGATCCTCAAAACGCTTTTCTACTACCCCCATTTGGTTTAGTCTTGAAATAAACATACTAAAGTAAACTGTCGGTAAAAGAGCGATTAATTCGTTGTAGATCACTGTTTCTATCATATAATCCCAAGAACTTGAGGTAAATAATTGCTTTGCTGTACTGTTATTTTCTTTTAATTTGTCTTCTACAAAATAATAGACGGCATCTTTTTTGTTATAGGTTACATAATGATAGCTGTCTAAGTGGTTCCATTTTAGTAAACGTTTTGTAACGAGTGGATGATCTGGTCCCATAAAGGCGACCACTTCAGTTCGAACTAAGGGATGTACTTCATATTTTGACGTATTAAAATCTTTCGGCGGTGCTAGAACTGCGATATGAATGACATTATCTTCTAGCATCTGTTGTAATTCATTCGTGCCTGCTTCAACAATTTCAATATGTGCATCTGGATTTTCTATCAGAAAGCGAGGTATAAATTTATTAAAGAAAAAACGTAAATACGTTGGGTGAATCCCAATTTTTATCGTCCCTTTTTGGAATAAAGATTCTCTTTCAATGACATGTTCAAGTCCGTTATATTGATTTAATACTTTTAATGCTGATTGATACACATGCATTCCAGAATCAGAAACATTCACAATTCGCCCATTTTTTCGATTGAATAAAGAAACTCCCTGTTGATGTTCAAAGTTTTTAATAAACTGACTCAACGCTGACTGAGAAACATATAAATTCTCAGCCGCGACAGTCAGGTTACAATCTGATTGAACAATTTCTACAAAATATTGCATTTGACTAATTTCCATCATTCTAAGCACCTCAAATTCTTAATATATCTGGATAGTATTGTATGCTTACAGTGTATCACAGCAATACTAATTTCCTTTGAATTTTGGTTGCCTTTTACTTAAAAATGCTGCAACCGCTTCAGAATGATCATCACTTAACGAACTAGCCCTCATATACTTCGCTTCTAAAAGGTTCGTATCATCCATTTGAGGATATAATATACTCGCTAATAATGCTTTTTGGTGCGCTATTGTTTGAGTCGGCCCATGAGCTAGCTTTTGAGCTAATGCTTGGGCTTCATCAAGTAAATCTTCATCTGCAACTTTACTATAAGCGAGGCCATATTCGACTGCCAATTCCGCATCAATCGGTTCATTCAACATAATATGTTTCATCGTTCGGTATGATCCTAAAGCTTGTTGTAAATTGTACATCAAACCAGTATCTCCCGGGAAAGCCATATTAATAAACGCCGTAAGTAAGCGACTCTGAGTCCCCATCACAATGAAATCACATGATAATGCGAGTCCTAGGCCTGCTCCTGCAGCCACACCATTAATGGCTGCAATCACGGGTTTTGAATTTTGTCGGATACTTCGAACCATTTCTCCTGTTTTAAGGACACCGTCTTCTGGTATTCCTTGTCCGGTATCAATGAGGTGTTGGAAGTATTTAACATCTCCTCCTGCACAGAAATACTTTCCTGCACCTGTTAAGATAACCGCCTTTACTTCTGGATTTTGATCGATATCTGCCATTACATCAATAATTTCTTGATACGTCGTTTCTGAAAAAGCATTTCCATACTCTTCTCGATTAATTGTAACGGTCGCGACTTGGTTCTCTATTGTGTATAGAATCGTTTGATACATTACTTATCTCCTTACTTTCATTGATTAAGGTTTAGTACTAATGAATATATTCAAAAATACCTGCAGCACCCATACCGGCTCCGATACACATTGATACCATTCCATATTTCGAACCTTTACGTTTACCCATCTCGGCTAATAAGCGTGATGTCAGCACGGCTCCGGTTGCACCCAGTGGATGTCCTAAAGCAATTGCTCCTCCGTTAACGTTTGTAATATTTGTGTTTATTCCTAATTCACGAATTGAAGCTAGCGCTTGAGAAGCAAAGGCTTCGTTTAATTCGATTAAGTCCAAATCTTCTAGTTTTAAGCCCGTTAATTCTAAAACTTCTGGAATAGCATAGGCTGGTCCGATCCCCATATATTTCGGATCGATTCCTACAGCTTTATAACCAACAAAGCGGGCGATTGGCTTCACGCCTAATTCTTTTATCTTTTCGCCTGACATGATGACAACAAAACTTGCGCCGTCACTTACTTGCGATGATGTTCCTGCAGTGACAGATCCGTCTGCTTTAAAGATTGTTCTTAGTTTCCCTAAAGTTTCAGTTGTTGATTCTGGACGAATTCCTTCATCTTTGTCGAATTTTACCTCTTTAACTTGAGGTCCATTTTTTGTGTATTCAACTTTATGTGTTGTTACGGGGATGATTTCATCATCAAAGCGTCCTTCTGTTTGTGCAGCATGTGCACGTTGATGACTTTGCACTCCAAATTCATCCTGATCTTCTCGAGTGACATTATATTTAGTTGCGACATTTTCAGCAGTGAGTCCCATTGGATACGAAACACCTGAATCTTCTGCTTGTAGTGTAGGGTTGTTTGTTACTTCATTGCCTCCCATTGGGACTGAACTCATGAACTCAACTCCACCTGCTACCAATACTTCTGATTGACCAGCCATAATGGCATTTGCAGCAATGGCAATCGTTTGTAATCCTGATGAGCAGTAACGGTTCACTGTCTGTCCTGCAACAGAGTAAGGTAATCCTGCTCTTAAAGCAATCGTACGAGCAAAATTCATACCTTGAATTCCTTCTGGGAAGGCACAACCAACAATCACATCTTCGATAAGCGCTGGATCAAAGTCGCCATCAACACGATCGATGACACCCTTTAATACTTCAGCTGCAATATCATCTGGACGGTCGTTGGCAAGGGCTCCATTCGCTTTTCCTTTTCCAATAGCCGAACGTCCATAAGCAACGATATAAGCATCTTGCATAATTAATTCATTCCTTTCAAGTTTCCGTATTAATTTCTTAACGGTTTACGCGTTTGTAACATATGCGAAATTCGTTCGAATGTCTTTTGATTTTTACTTAATTTTAGGAAATGTTGTTTCTCAAGATGTTGTAACCATTCTTGATTAACATAGGTTCCTTCTGGGAGCTCTCCACCTGTCATTACATCTGCAATCGCAAGTCCTAACTCCATGTCATAATCACTAATAAAGTGTCCTAGGCGCATTGAATCTAATTGCCCTTCGACCACTGCTTTAAAGTTTGTTCCTAAGGCTGGGAAGTTAACTTTTGTTCTTTGAATGTAATTTACTTTAGTTAAATAAGTTAATTTCTCAATGGCTACGTCCACAACTTTATCCGCATTCATAATAATGTCATCTGACCCTCTTAAGTAATATTTACGACGGGCTTCATAAGCACTCATTGAAACATCTCCAGATGCAATACGTGTAATAACTGCACCTAAAGTCTTCATCTTACTTGCTTTTTGCTCGTCTCGAGTCATCACGCGTTCTGTTAATTCTGCTAGGCCGCCGCCACCAGGAATAAGTCCTACACCGACTTCAACTAAACCGATATAACTTTCTGCCGCTGCTACAACATAAGGAGAGGCTAACATTAGTTCGGCTCCACCACCTAAAGCGCGTCCTCTAACTGCTGTAACAATCGGTTTACTACTGTAGCGAACGCGGTTCACTGCTTCATGTAACTCGCTTATTGTTTTACCTATTAAAGTATCGACTTCCTCGAGTTCTATAGCTTTCTTCATCATATTCAAGTTAGCTCCCGGACTAAAATGTGGTCCATCCGAGTAAATAACCATTCCAGAATAATGACCTGACTCTAACTCGTCTACAGCTTTTATCAGCCCTTTTGTTAATCCTTCATCAATGGTGTTGTTTGGTGTATGGAACTTGAATAATAATTGATCCGTGTTTATTACACTTAATGTTGTATCGTCATCTTTCCAAATTTCTTTCTCTATACGATCTTCAATCGGTGTAATATTTTCAAGTACTTCGCCTTCCTTATAGAAGCTTTCTGTTCTATTTGCTACCCATTCAGGTAATTCCCCTACTTCTGCTTGGATTCTTTCTTTCACACGGTCAAAGCCCATTAAATCCCACAGTTGGAAAGGTCCGACTTTCCAGTTAAAGCCCCAAACCATTGCACGATCAATGTCTTTATAATCTTTTGCCGCTTTAGGAACATTATTTGCCGCATAGAAAAATGTGCTTCTCAAAGTTTTCCATAAGAATTTACCCGCTTTGTCTTCTGCATTAAAGATAACATCTAAGTTTTCTTTTAAGTCACGTCCAAAATGAGATAATATTTCTAATTGAGGTTTGCTTGGCTCGACGTACTCCATAGTTTCGGGATCTAATACTAGACGTTTACGTCCTTCTTTTTTGTAGAATCCATAACCTGCTTTATTTCCCAAAGCTCCTTTTTCTAATAGTTTTGGTAAAAGCGATGAATTGTTGAAGTAAGGTTGCTCACTAGGATCTTTCATTAATCCACCTACAACAAAGGCAGCAATATCATTTCCGACTAAGTCTGATAAACCATAAGTTCCTGTTCGAGGTCTTCCAATTGCTTTACCTGTTAAAGCATCCACCTCAACAATTGATAAGCCGTTACGCTCTGCACGGTACATAATGTCTGCCATCGCATGTGTTCCTGTTCTATTGGCGATAAAGGCTGGGACATCATTAGCAATCACAACACCCTTTCCTAAGACATCTTCTGAGAATTGTTTAACTACTTCTACCGTTTCTTCAGATGTATTCTTCGTTGGAATAATTTCTAATAATTTCATATAGCGCGGTGGATTGAAGAAATGCATCCCTAAGAAACGTTCTTGTTCGCCGCTTTCGAACACTTTAGCAATTGCTTCAATTGGGATTCCAGATGTATTTGTTGCTAGAATTGCTTCTTCTTTAGCGACCTGTTTAATCTTTGTCCAAATATCGTGCTTGATTTTAATATCTTCTTTAACAGCTTCAATAAAGATATCTGAATCTGATGGTTCCACTAAATCATCAGCAAAATTTCCATAAGATAAGTTCCCTTCGAAATTTAAATCATATAACATCGATTTCTTTTTGTTTGTAATTCTGTCATAACCCGCTTTAGATAGTTTATTACGATCTTCTTCGTCAATTACAACGTCTAATAATTGCACTTTAATCCCTGCATTTACAAGTAGGGCTGCAATTTGACTTCCCATGACACCTGCACCTAATACGGTTGCTTTTCTAATTGTCATTATTATTTCCCTCCAAAATATATCGTTTTACTTTAAAAGTGACTCAGCCATTTCCAAATTTGTTTGGAAATGACTGTCACTTGATAAATATTAGTTAAATGCTGATTGTCCAGTCATTGCTCGTCCAATTACTAAGGCATTAATTTCGTGTGTACCCTCATATGTATAAACAGCTTCTGCATCTGAGAAGAATCTTGCGATATCGTAATCGACAACAATTCCGTTCCCCCCACAAATTCCACGACCCATTGCTACAGTCTCACGTAAGCGAAGAGCATTAATCATCTTACCTACTGAAGTAACGATTTCATTGTAGTCACCATTCTCTTGTTGGCGAGCAATTTGTGAACAAAGGGCCATTGCAGATGTTACGTTTGCTTGCATCATCGCTAATTTCTCTTGAACTAATTGGTAATTTGAGATGTCTTTTCCAAATTGTTTACGTTCAGTTACATATTTAAGGGTTGCTTGAAGTGCACCTGCCATCGCTCCTGTCGCCATGAAAGCTACGCCTGCACGAGTTGAGTAAAGAACTTTAGCAATATCTTTAAAACTATTGATGTTTTGTAGACGATCACTTTCATCTACTACGACATCTTTTAAGTGAATATTTGCGTTTGGTACAATACGAAGTGCAATTTTATTTTCAATAATGTCAATGTCTAATCCTTCTTGGCCTGCTTTGACGATAAAGCATTTTGGTTTGTTTGTTTCTTCGTCTCTTGCATAAACTGGAATTAAGTCAGCGACTGATGCGCCACCAATCCAGCGTTTAGCTCCATTAAGAATCCATTTGTCACCTTCACGACGTGCTGTCGTATCTAAGCCCCACGCAACGTCAGATCCATGATCAGGTTCTGTTAAAGCGAAGCAAGTACGTAATTCATGGCTCGCTAATTTAGGGACATATTTTTGAACTTGTTCTGGACTACCTCCAAATAAGAATGAATTAAACCCTAAGCCTGAGTGAACTCCAATTAAAGTATTTAATGATACGTCGAATCTCGACATAGCAAAGGCGAAGAAAAATTGGAATAATTGACTCGTTTGTTTCTTACCTTCTCGCCCTTCGAATAATAAAGGGTTTGTATAGTATCCTAATTTACCGATATCTTCAAAAAATCCTTTTGGCACTTCTGCATCAACCCAAGCTTGATTAACTACGGGACGATACTTTGTTTCTAGCAGCTCCACTAATTGTCTTAAAAACTCAACTTCTCCATCTGTTAAACCTTCGCTAATGTTTAAAATATCCTCAGGGAATAATTGTTTTAATACTTCTTTTCTGTTGTCCATTTTCATTTGCCTCCTAAAATTTTCAATAACATGTATTGCTTACACAAAAATGATAACGTTTACAATTCATATAATACGCTGTTAATTAGACCCCGTGAAATAACGGAGCCTTATCTTATACATTAGGGAGCTTAATAAAGGGTTTTATTTTGATTTCCACTCATTTAAACGGCCTGGTTATTAACTGAACTAATAAGTTGAATAAGAATAACATAGAGAAACAGCTATCTTGAGCGGAATATTTCAGTTATCTATTACGGTTCTACAATAAATAGGGTTGATGACAAAAATTAAAATGTCATCAACCCTATTTGACAAAGAGCCTCTATTACGAAAACTTAATAGACAACACAAAAAAGCCCGACTATTTAGCCGGGACTTTAACATTAAATATTCAATTCATCTGTGATTGTTGACTTCGCATAGTCATTCATCATCTTCTCTAGTTCTAGACGATCAGGTTTTCCAACAGAGTTAACTGGTATTTCATCAATCTCTAAGTATAGTTTCGGCACTTTATAACCTGCAAGGTTTTTCAAGCAGTATTCATCTAGGACTTCTCTATAATTTTCTGAACCAAGTGCTTCTTTATTCAACATGATGGCAGCAGATACGGATTCACCAAATTTAGGATGTTCATATCCTAAGACAATTGCCGAGCGAATTAGAGGATGTTGACTTAGAATCGCTTCGACTTCTGATGGCAACACGTTTTCTCCACCTGTAATAATTAATTCTTTCAGGCGGTTAACTATAGTAATCTCACCTAATTCATTAATAAAGCCCATGTCTCCTGTTCTAAAGAAGCCATCATGGAAGGCTTTTTCATTTTCTTCTGGTAAATTCCAGTAGCCTGGTGTGACATTTTTACCTTTAACGAGTAATTCTCCGATGTCTCCCACTGGGACTTCTTCTAAATCTTCATTAACAATTTTCGCTTCAACAAACATCAGCGCTTGTCCAATTGATTGTGGATTGTTCACTGCATATTCGTATTTATTATAGGTTAATAATGGTGCTTCAGTTAAACCATAGGCATTAATAATAATTTTACCCATTTGTTGGAACACTTTTTGAACTGCTGGTAAAGGAGGTGAACCCCCAGAAACAAGTAGTTCAATATTCATAACATTCTCAGGTTTAAATTCCGGATGGGCGATAATGGCATAGTACATCGTTGGGATTAAAACTAGAACAGTCGGTTCATACTTCACGATCCAATCATTAATGGTTTCATGATTGAAGTATCTTTCTAATACGATTGTTCCTCCAACCATTAACATCGGAATGACAATATCAATAAAACCTAAGATATGGAACATAGGCGCACTCGCAATTGTTTTCCAATCACTCGTCATATTCCAAGATAAGTTTTGATTAAAGCCATTATTTAAGTAACTTTCATGCGTGTGTATAACACCTTTCGGTCTACCCGTTGATCCACTCGTATAAATTAACATGGCGATGTCTTGTAAGTCTAAATTAACACTTTCAAAAGGTGTATAATTCTCAAGATTCACGATTTCATTATATTCTGGTCCATCTACATTATATTTAATAAACTCTTGCGGAACTTCGGTGAGTCGTTCAAGATGGTTAGTTGCGTAAACGATATATTCTAAACCAGCATCTTTAACTACTTTACCAATTTCGATTGGCTTTAATCTCCAATTAAGCGGTACAAAAACAGCCCCAATTTTTATAGCAGCCAACAGAAAATCAATAATGGCAATATCATTTGGGACAAAGGTACCGATTCGGTCTCCTCGTTTAATTCCTTCATTCTCCACTAAATGTCGTGCTAACATTTCAGCACGTTGATTTAGTTGTTCATAAGTAAATTCCGTTTGTTTAATAGGGTCAATTACAGCCACCTTGTCAGGTGTGTCTACCGCACGCGTTTTTATCCAATCCAAATTCATTGTCTTATTCTCCTTAGACTTTAAATTTGTGAACGCTACCATTTTTTGTTACCTTCATTCTACTAAAGATAATCGATTTGTCTAGTGTTTTATTGCTTATTATAAATTTTTATATGCATTTAACTCGTAAATTTAACAGTTTAATCCTTTAGAAATCCTTTCATATCAATCTTCAAATATATAAATTTCAAAATTGAAAAAACAAAAAAACCGACTACCCAAAATGGATAATCGATTTCTTTCGCTAATTATAAATCTCTGTCTTGATTAATGTGAGAATTTCTTTCTTCTGTATCGTCTGAAGGTGCTAAATCATCTGGTTCAACATAAGTTGTCTCTTCTTTTGCACGATCATAAGTTTCAGAATGATCTTCATCATCTTTTGCTTTTTCTTTCGCATCTTTGAAGCTGTCAGGTTCATCTGGTAATTCAGGTTTATCATTTGAATCTGTATCTTCAGGCGCAGGCATTTCTCCTGTTTCGAATAAAGATTTGATAGCTTTTTGATCTAATGTTTCGATTTCTAATAACTTTTCAGCTATAGTATTTAACTGTTCACGGTGTTCATTAATAATATTATGTGCATCAGTTAAAGCTTTGTCTGTAATACGACGAATTTCTGAGTCGATTTCATAAGCAATTTGTTCAGAATATGTCACGCTTTGACCATATTGACGGCCAGCAAAAGGTTTTTGATTCCCCTCATATTGAACAGTTCCTAATTTTTCAGACATACCATATTCTGTAATCATTGAACGAACAATTTGAGTTGCTTGTTGGAAGTCATTACTTGCCCCAGTTGATTGGTGATTAAACACAATCTCTTCAGCAGCACGTCCACCTAATAAACCAACAACTTGTTCGTATAATTCTTTCTCGGTAATGATATATTGATCTTCTTTAGGAAGCATAATCGCATATCCACCTGCACGTCCACGAGGAACAATCGTTACTTTATGCACGACACGCGCATCACTTAATACCATACCAACAATTGTATGTCCTGCTTCGTGATAAGCAACCGTTTCGCGTTGTTTCACTGACATTTCACGGTTTGTTTTAGCTGGTCCAGCAATTACACGGTCATGTGCTTCATCAATATCTTCCGCATGGATAGATGTATGATCGACACGAGCCGCAATTAAAGCCGCTTCGTTTAGTAAGTTTTCTAAATCCGCACCAGAAAAACCTGGTGTTTGTTGTGCAATCACTTTTAAATCGACATCATTGGCTAATTGCTTGTTACGTGAGTGAACTAATAAGATTTCTTCACGCCCTTTAACATCAGGGTTACCAACAAGAATTTGTCTATCAAAACGACCCGGACGCAGTAAAGCTGGGTCTAAAACATCAGAACGGTTTGTTGCAGCCATAACGATAATACCTTCATTACCTTCGAAACCATCCATCTCAACAAGTAATTGGTTAAGTGTTTGTTCACGTTCATCGTGTCCTCCACCCATACCAGCTCCACGTTGACGACCTACGGCATCAATCTCATCAATGAAGATAATCGATGGTGCATTTTTCTTAGCATTTTCGAATAAATCTCTTACACGACTCGCCCCAACACCGACAAACATCTCAACGAATTCAGAACCTGAGATACTGTAGAATGGAACGCCCGCTTCTCCCGCAACAGCTTTAGCTAGTAACGTTTTACCAGTACCTGGAGGCCCTTCTAAAAGAACACCCGCTGGTATACGCGCACCTAACTTTGTAAAGCGATCTGGATCTTTTAAGAATTCAACCACTTCAACTAATTCTTGTTTCTCTTCTTCTGCACCTGCAACATCAGAGAAGCGTACTTTGACTTTCTGTTTTGAAACGTCTTTTGATTTAGACTTTCCAAAGTTCATCACGCCTTTTCCGCCGCCAGAACCTTGTTGAGTCATTGAATAGATTAAGAAAAATGTCGGGATTAATAAGATTAAGAATGGTAAGAAACTTAACCATAAACCTGCACTTGATTCCGGAATTGTTTGAATTGTAGTATCATTTTCTAAAGCAACATCCGTCACCATGTTCAACGTTGCGTCATTACCTAAAATAGTTGTTTCAAATAAACTTACTTCGTTAGATCCTTGAATAACTTGTAAAAAGTTATCTTCTTCCTGCTCTACAGTTTCATTAGGTGTTCGGTATTCCCCATGAACTGAATAAGCCCCAGATCCAATTTGAATTTCGAAAGTTTCAATGTTCCCACTTTCTAATTCACTCATAAATTCAGACGATGATATCTCTTCAGTTTGCCCAGCATAACCTAAGTTACCTGAGAATACTTGAAACATACCAATAATCGCTAAAAATATTAGGATGTAAGGTAAAGTTCCCCGAAAGAAATTACGATTCGGGTTTGGATTTCGATTATTCATTTATCTATCTCCTCCTTGCATACATATTATTATGTATCTTAGTTATAATAGCATAATTGAGCGGATTTACACTACAATATTGCTTTTTCATTGAATTTAAAATTATTGATAAATCTCAGGTTTTAGTACACCAATGTATGGTAAGTTACGATATTTTTGTTCAAAGTCAAGACCGTACCCAACAACGAATTCGTCTGGTACTTCTAAGCCTACGTAATCTGGAATAATATCTTTCACAACACGACGCACTGGTTTATCTAATAACGTACATACTTGCACAGATGCAGCTTTACGGTATTTGAATAAATCAACTAAGTACTTCAATGTACGACCTGTGTCGATAATGTCTTCCACGACTAGAACGTGACGTCCTTCTAGATGTGTGTCTAAATCTTTAATGATTTTTACTTCTCCAGAAGATTCAAATGCATCACCATAACTAGATACATCCATGAAATCAATCTCTAAATAGACATCCATTGCTCGAACAATATCTGCCATAAAAATTGAAGCCCCACGTAGTATTCCAACAACTACTACCTCTTTGTCTTTATATTCTTTCGTTAACTGTTCACCTAAGCGATTCACAGCTTCTTGAATCTCCTCGCGGGTTACTAATACTTCTTTTATGTCTTGTTCTAACATTTAGTTTCTCCTTTATTTTGTATTATCATATATTCTTAACGCCAATTCTCATTCTTTTACGTTTAAATAAAAGCGAAAGCGTCATTTTATTGATGTTATGAAGTAAATGTTACCATATTATCAAGAAATATTCTCGCTTTTTTGATATATAAATACATGAGTTTGCTTTTCTTCCAAATTAACGTAAGTTTTATCCTTACTAATCGGTGGTAACATTCCTAGTATCGTCCCTTCATGATTTTCAATGACCCAATAATCTTCACGTTTTGATTTTGGGATTTTTTGATCGATCATGATTCGAGATACTTTCTTATGATAACTTGTTCCATCTGGGCGACGCAAAGTTAACGTGTCTCCATTCTTTCGATGTCGCAATGTTATACTTGGTTTTCCTTCGGTTAAAGATAAAGGTATTTCAACATACAAATCTTTCTTTAAGTCTGTCGCAATCGCATCGATATCAAACACACCTGCTAATTCTTGCTCATTCAATTCGTACCAGTGATTAAACTGTTCAATCTTAATCTCACTTTGTTCAGCTTCTTCAACGCCGTAATCTTGAGGTTGAATCCAAATATAATCATACTCTCTTAAAGCTACCCAGTTATTCGCTATATTCATCAACATATTTGGAGCATCTGTTTGTCTAATGAGTTGTTCTAACTGCTTAACAGCTGCTTTATTATAGGATTGAATTTGGTGAATTAATCTTTCCTCCAAAAATATAGCTAAGTATATCTGCATTAAATCATCAGATAATTCTAGAAACTTAGGTACATATAAAAGCCACCGTCCCTGTGACAATTGCATCAACAGTTCGGGTTCTTTCTGTAAATACTGATTAAAATGCGCATCATAACTTGCTTCTAACTGTTCTGACAGAAGAAGTAAATTAGATAAAAACTGCGGGTTTTCCTCTTCAAAAAAAGGCAACATCTTATATCTCATACGATTACGCATATAAGTCATATCCGTATTCGTCTGATCTTCATTAAAAGGAATATGATGTTCTTTGGCATATTCATTTATTTTTTCCTTTTTAGTTGAACTAAAAGGTCTTAAGACACGAACAGACTTCGAAAATTTCGTTGAAGTAGTTAATATACGTTGGTAGTTAGAGCGAATTCCGCGAACACCTCGTAATGAAGTTCCTCGGATTAAACGCATTAATACCGTTTCACCTAAATCATTCAAATGATGTGCTGTCATCAACGTATCGCTATTCGTCTTAACCATGACATCCCCAAAGAATTGATAACGCGCATCTCTCGCACTTGCTTCAACATTCACTGAAGCTGGTTTGTCCCAATGACTAATAAAGTAAGTTAACTTATACTTTTGGGCGTACTCTTTTACCAATTGGGCATCTTGGTCACTTTCTTCTCTTAATCGATGATTAAAGTGGGCAACAATTATTTCTTTTCTTTCTTCTTTTGGTAATTGTTCATTTATTTGAAGCATGATTGTCAATAATACCATTGAATCTATGCCTCCAGAGACGGCAAGTAAGATACGCTTACTCTTAAACCATTCGGGCCATTCATTCAATAATTGTTTGATGTTATATAATAAATCACACATGCATCAGCACCTCGCTTTCTCAGTAACGAAGTATATTTTAACACGATTAGAAATAAAGTATAGAATAAATATATTAACTATACATTAATTGTATTAAACTTTCGTCATTATTTGGGAGCGTCAAGAAGTTTGTGTAAATAAAGAATTCCTTCTGTAAAAAAATCAGCTCTCTGCTAGTGTTCCAAACATTTCCCATAGCTCTGCTTCAGCTTGCTGGAAACCGCGGTGGCTTCGGGTTAA
>NZ_JBGQQX010000033.1:0-26855 GCF_045528525.1 Ruoffia sp. FAM 26255
TTTGCCTCCGGCTTCCTTCAGATTCCACCTCACGGTGGACACCCTTGCCTTTAGCTAACAGTTCCTACTGCCAAGTCTGTAGTGGACTTTCACCACCAAGTTATCGCCCATGCCGGGCGCACATGCATAAAATACCCCTTGAGACCTGAGGTTCTCAAGGGGCATTTGTGTCTTTAGTAGTCTTTTCCACTGTAAAAGTCTTCTTTAGCCATATCTTCAAAGATGACGCTAATCGCTTCCTTATTCGCATAGCCTTGCTCAATCATCGATTCAATGATTGCTTTTGCTAAAGTTTCTTTCTGTTCTGGTGTGCGTCCTTCTTTAGATTGAATTCGTACAAAAGGCATTCTAATCCCTCCATTGTTGTTTTAGTTTATTATACTCTTTTGGGATAGGGATGCCAAAAGTTAACTTTAGTTAGTTTAGCTGGAGGAATTCTTTTGGATTGTTCCAGTTAACCGACTCAGCCGGAACAATTTGTTTATATTCCTCCAGTTAAACACCCTGCTACCCTATTTTGCGCAAAAATAGAAGCCGACTAAAGATTAGCCGACTTCTTTTTAAAATATTAGATTGTATGGTTGTTATTATCTTCAGCTTTGTCAATCTCTTCGTCAATGGCTTTATCCGCTTTGTTTAATTGGCGAGCTGCAAAGTCGCGTCCACCTAAACCAAAGGCTAACGCTACTGCTAGACCAGCTGCACCAAGGATAATAATGAATCCAGCATTAACAATTGTTTGAGCGATATGTAATTGTTCTAAGATCATGAATGCTCCTAAAATGATAATCGCGTAACGGATGACTTCACCAAATAACTTGTTACCAGTTGCTTTTGAAATAAAGTTAGCTAAGATGTTTCCACCGATTAATGCAACTGCTAAGATGATAATCGCACTTAATACTAATGGGATGTAAGCAATGATTGCTGCACCAATGGTATTAAGAACTTCTAAGTTTAATACAGAAATTGCTTCAACTAAGAAGAATAACATCAACACACCTTTAACAACTGCTGCTGTAATGTTTGAAATTTTAACGTCAGAAACTTCTGAACGGAAGTTTAAATAACGTGAGTATTTATCAACACCTGTTGTTGCTAGTAAGTTTTCAATTAAGTCACCTAATAATTTCGCTACAACACCACCAATAATTAGTAATACAGCAGCTGTAATGATATTAGGAATAGCACTTAAGATTTGATTTAATACTGCTATAATCGGTTCTGAAATTGATTGAATACCTAATGTTTCAAGTGCTACAGTTAAAATTGGGATAAAGATTAATACATAAACAACTGTCGCAAGTACTTCAGCAATCTGACCTTCATTGACGTCAGCACCTGTTGTACTACCAGTTAGTTTTGCATACCATTTATCAATGTTTAAACCTAATAATAAGTTACGAACAAGCTTTTTAACGAACTTACAGAAGTAAGCACCAACGACTATAATAACAATCGCTGTTAAAATGTTCGGAATATAGCTAAAGAATTTATTAAACATGTTCACGATTGGGTCCATAACGCCACCCACATTTAAACCGTTTAAAATTCCAGGTAAGAAGAATAACAATGTCGCAAAGTAAACGATTGATCCAACCGTTTCAGTATATTGCTGACCTTCCTCTTCTGTCTTAGCCATGCCCCATGATTGTGTACGGCGGTTAAAACCAACCTTTTCTAGTCCTTTAATTGTTAGACGTTTTAGTCCCCAAGCAAGAATTAGAGCTAAAATTAATAGTAATAGTGCTCCGATAATTCCTGGTAACATTGCGCCAAGTGTCGCAAAGAATGATGAAAAATCCATATAATTTCCTCCTAAAATTTTTCTAATTTATATTACTAGTATATCATCTGGCATCATATTGTAAAATGATATACTTCTTGCAATGATAAGTTTTCATTGTGTTACAAACAAAAAAAGCTACTTCGTTATATAAATATAACAAAGTAACTTTAGTTATCCAGGGCAATATATTACATTTAACTTATATATAGATTCGTTTATAGACTAATGTCTTGACCACCTGTCACACCATAGATTTGACCTGTGACATAACTCGCTTCTTCTGAAGCTAAAAAGACATAAACCGGTGCTAATTCAACTGGCTGTCCTGCACGTTCAAGTGTTTCAGTTTGACCAAATGTTTCTAAGTCTCCTTCAAGTTTTCCGTCATCTAACTGAAGCGGCGTTCAAATTGGTCCTGGTGCCACTGAATTCACACGCACTCCTTTTTCTCCAAAATACTTAGACATTCCAACTGTAAAGTTAGAAATAGAACCTTTTGTTGCGGCATAGTCTAATAGAGATGCTGATGGGTTTGATGCTTGAACAGAAGTTGTTGTTATAATTGAGCTTCCAGCTTTCAGGTGGTTCTCGGCAGCCTTAACCGCTTCAAACATACTAATAATATTAACTTTGAATGTATCATTCACTTGTTTCATTGATAAGTCACTCAATTTTTCATGAGCGATTTGTTGAGCAGAGTTCAGTACTAAGATATCAATCTCACCGAATTCTTCGACAGTTTTGTTGATTAATTCTGTTGCTACGCCATCTTCACGTAAGTCGCCTGGAATTAATAGCGCTTTTCGTCCTTCTGCTTCAATTAATTCGCGAACCTCTTCTGCGTCTGGTTCTTCTCCTGGAAAATACTGAAACGCAACGTCTGCACCTTCACGCGCAAAAGCAATTGCCGCTGCCCGACCTATTCCAGAGTCTGCACCAGTAATTAACGCATGACGTCCTTCTAAACGCCCATTACCTTTATATGACTCTTCCCCACAATCAGGAACAGGTTTCATATCCTTTTGTAGCGCTGGTGACTTTGCGACATCTTCATTTTTCTCTGAGAAACCGTCTGTATAATATTTTTTTCTCGGATCTTCATTGTTGTGTGTCATTATATTGTCCTCCCTTTGCTAAGATAATTTAATAATAACATGATGAATTCTTGTCCGTTAAACATCTGCTTACTACTATATAATAAGTGAAACTCATGGTATGAGCTTTACATAAATAAAAGCCATTCACTTCTTATTGAAATGAATGGCTAAATCAAAATTAATTTTCGTTATAAATATCTCTTGTATAAACTTTCTCACGTACTTCTTCAATTTCTTCAGAAATGCGATTCGCTAAAATCACATCAGAAGTTAGATTAAATTCATTAATATCACTAAGGACTCGATACCCTTCAAAAGAGACAGCATTTAAGCTCGGTTCGTAAATAATCACTTCAACCCCTTCAGCACGCATTTCTCTCATAATATCGAAAATCGCAGCCTGACGGAAGTTATCCGAATCTGTCTTCATAGCTAAACGATAAATCCCAACAACTTTAGGCTCTTTTGCTAGAACTTGATTCGCTACAAAGCCTTTACGAGTTGCATTCGAATCAACGATTGCACGTATTAAATTATTTGGTACATCTTTGTAGTTTGCTAATAATTGCTTTGTGTCTTTTGGTAAACAATAACCACCGTAACCAAAAGAGGGATTGTTGTAGTAATCACCAATTCGAGGATCTAAACTTACCCCATCAATAATTGCTTTAGTATTCAATCCTTTAGTTTCCGCATAAGTGTCCAACTCATTAAAATATGACACACGTAACGCTAAATAAGTATTCGAGAATAATTTCACTGCTTCCGCTTCAGTTGCGTCCATCAATAAGACTTTAACATCGTCAGCAATAGCACCTTCTAACATCAAATTCGCAAAAGTTTGCCCACGTTCAGATTTTTCCCCAACGATAATTCTTGATGGGTATAAATTATCTAGAAGAGCTTTCCCTTCACGTAAAAATTCTGGTGAGAAAATAATATTATCCGTCTTGAATTGTTTATTTATACGACGTGTATATCCTACTGGGATGGTTGATTTAATAATAATTGTTGCATTTGGTGCATACTCTAGTGCGTCTTTAATGACACTTTCTAAAGCAACCGTATTGAAATGATCCTTCACATCATCATAATCTGTCGGTGCTGCGACAACGACAAATTCAGGCTCATGACCATAGCCATATTCTTTATCTGAGGTTGCTTCAAGCGTTAAATCTTTACTAGATAAGTATTTTTGAATTTCTTCATCAGAGATGGGTGACTTACCTTGGTTAATTAAGTCAACTTTTTCTTGGACGATTTCTAATGCTCGAACGTTGTTGTGTTGTGCTAGTAAAATCGCATTTGAAAGTCCAACGTAACCTAATCCCACTACTGTTATATTCATGTTTCGTTCTCCTTGTTGATTATATATAGTTAAATTCTGTTTAGATACGTGATTATTATAACAGATAGTGAATGAGTTTGGGAAAATATTCTTTGAGAGGTAAAGGAAAGAAAATAGAAGTAAGACAAAAAACACTAGAAATCAGTAGATTAACAAGACTTCTAGTATTTTATAAAAAACCATTCAATACAACATAGCTCTAAAACCAGCATAAGAATATTTATCTCCTTTAAATTGTTTTGGAATCATTCAATACAACATAGCTCTAAAACACGCTTATTGTCTTGTACATTGTACATTCTGTTTTGGAATCATTCAATACAACATAGCTCTAAAACCACTAGATATCCACCACGGTGATATTTTAGGTTTTGGAATCATTCAATACAACATAGCTCTAAAACTCAGGGGTTGTGGTGGCTGGCATACCGGCAGGTTTTGGAATCATTCAATACAACATAGCTCTAAAACTTGTTACAACACAACGGTACTTGACGAAAAGTTTTGGAATCATTCAATACAACATAGCTCTAAAACTGTCACATATCCCGCTTTGGTCAATTCTTTGTTTTGGAATCATTCAATACAACATAGCTCTAAAACTTATTGGCGATATACTCATCAGCGAAAGCGGTTTTGGAATCATTCAATACAACATAGCTCTAAAACGGAACTAGGAACGGAAATATTATGGATTTAGTTTTGGAATCATTCAATACAACATAGCTCTAAAACTAACGCATAGGCGCTGAAACTGGAAACAGAGTTTTGGAATCATTCAATACAACATAGCTCTAAAACCATTGAGAACATATAACTTAGAAATATATTTGTTTTGGAATCATTCAATACAACATAGCTCTAAAACTGTGAAGTTTGGGCAAGACGCACAAATAATAGTTTTGGAATCATTCAATACAACATAGCTCTAAAACCACAACAACCAATGAACCATAGTGACGATAGTTTTGGAATCATTCAATACAACATAGCTCTAAAACTATACGTTAAGTTTGGTTGTTTTTTGGCTTGTTTTGGAATCATTCAATACAACATAGCTCTAAAACCCGTTACGGTACGTTTTAATTGCTTGTTTGGTTTTGGAATCATTCAATACAACATAGCTCTAAAACGTAATGTAATTGGATATGTAACCACCCCAGGTTTTGGAATCATTCAATACAACATAGCTCTAAAACATATGTCAGGTAAGGTATTAGATGACTTTAGTTTTGGAATCATTCAATACAACATAGCTCTAAAACTCAAAGAGCTAGAACTCGATCTAGTTTACGGTTTTGGAATCATTCAATACAACATAGCTCTAAAACATGGTACATGGTGAGTGACAGGGACGCTCAGTTTTGGAATCATTCAATACAACATAGCTCTAAAACAGACGATGATCGTTTCTATTCGGGGCAATCGTTTTGGAATCATTCAATACAACATAGCTCTAAAACTACTCAACAAAAGGTAGCTGACGAATTAACGTTTTGGAATCATTCAATACAACATAGCTCTAAAACGTTGATACCAATTGTCATTAACTCGTACCAGTTTTGGAATCATTCAATACAACATAGCTCTAAAACACCCCCTTAATGAATAACTTAGGTTCATCTGTTTTGGAATCATTCAATACAACATAGCTCTAAAACTACACACGTGTAGACCTATCACAATTTGTTCGTTTTGGAATCATTCAATACAACATAGCTCTAAAACTACACACGTGTAGACCTATCACAATTTGTTCGTTTTGGAATCATTCAATACAACATAGCTCTAAAACAGTTCGCTTTATCTAACTTTGTTGCTTTTTGTTTTGGAATCATTCAATACAACATAGCTCTAAAACACACAGGAGACAGTTCGTTTGAAGAAACTAGTTTTGGAATCATTCAATACAACATAGCTCTAAAACCGGGTTTGTTTGTGTGCTTGCGTTTATATCGTTTTGGAATCATTCAATACAACATAGCTCTAAAACTACAGGTGGACTAGCGTTCATGCACTCGGGGGTTTTGGAATCATTCAATACAACATAGCTCTAAAACACACACAAGGCTAAATATGGGTTACAGCAAAGTTTTGGAATCATTCAATACAACATAGCTCTAAAACTATCTAAAAATGACGGATAATGGAAAGAATGTTTTGGAATCATTCAATACAACATAGCTCTAAAACGTGTTTCTAAAGCTGATAATCTTGCTTCCAGTTTTGGAATCATTCAATACAACATAGCTCTAAAACTCATGTCAAAATTGCAGCCGGTACAATGTAGTTTTGGAATCATTCAATACAACATAGCTCTAAAACTGTTTCCTTGTTGTATTGCTTCTGGAAGTTGTTTTGGAATCATTCAATACAACATAGCTCTAAAACTCATATGAATATTTTTTTCGCCAACAACTTTGTTTTGGAATCATTCAATACAACATAGCTCTAAAACCTCGTAGAAAAAATTCTAACAAAATTTCGTAATCGCGCTACTTGTTCATAGCAAAACTTCAGTCTTGAATGATCGTTATTTTTCATTTTATAAGTTTTCAAAGAACTGTTACTATTACCTATATTATACCATTTTCCTCCATAAGAAAGTAGTCATTATCAAGTATATACTGATTTATATTAGGTACTTTTCTAGGTTCTAAAAATAATACTTTTGCATTGTATAAAGAAATGTATTCTCTCAATTCTAATAGTTCTTCAGGCTTTAAGTAAGAACAAGCATTAATAAAGACTAGTAACTTTTTTCTTGTTAAGTACTTAAATACTTTAATGATCTCGATTACTTTTTCAAAGATAGTATCATTATCAACTTCAATCCGAACTCCTAATGCTTTAAATAATTGTTGCACTGTGATATCAGCACTTTCCAAATCTAACTCATGATCTATAAGTTCATATTCAATTAAATCACTAATTGTCGAAGTTAATTTATCAATCATAGTTCTAACCTCTGGTTTCTCGTTCAATTGATCTTCCAGATCAGCATAAACTAGTTTTAAGAGCGAAGTTGAATTAATGTTATAGCCTAAAATATCAGTCACAATCAATAATTCAGAATCCTTAATTGTCTTGAATTTTTTGTCAAAAACTTTCAATTCACTTTCTTCATTATATCGATAAAACAACTCTACTAAATTTGTAAATACAGATACGTCTTCTATAATAAGTGTAGTCATTTTACGAATCCTTATCGGTTCATCCAATAACTTAAAATTAAGCATCATCTTCTTCATCACCACCTAAAAAAATCAGTCTTGAATCTGTGTTCCCGGCACTATCATTCAATTCTCCGCTTAAGTATTCCATTCTTGAAAATTGTTTTTCAGTGACACTTAGTAGTGTTATTAACCCTTTTTTGGGCGTTTTTGCTCTTAAACGTTCAATCATAGCATTTTTAGCTGTACTGTTTAATAAAATCTTACTATACACAGAATATTGATGCATTATGAAACCTTCACTGATAATAAATTTTCGAAATTTCCTATACGCTCTGCGGTCAGCTACAGTATCGGTGGGCATGTCAAACATCAAAAGCATTCTCATATATCTATAACTCATATCCTAAATTCAGGAACCTTTTCACTTTCTCCGTTCATTACTTTAATTAATTTACGGGTATAATCAGAAACAATATTGGTCAGGAACATATTTTTATTATTGTAACCATAGCTCGTTGTGAAGATATCTAATAAATCACGCTTAATGCCATAAAATGGTTTATTCTTACTTCTGTAAACAATTTGATCCACTAATATACGAAATGGCTCCATAAAATCACTTGCAAGATTAAAATCATTAAACTGATTCGAACGTTTTAACCCAAACTGAGTCATACAGCCTGACCTCACAATTTCCCTAGCAAACATACTCATTAGCAATGTATAACCATAGTCAAGACCAGCATTGATATCATTATCTAATTGTCTTGAAAAATCATTCCCAAATAAAGTATTAAAGTAAATGCGTGCCGAATGCCCCTCTCGATTGGACGGATCAAAAGGCTTTAATGTGCTGTGAAGCTGTATCAAGCTATTGGATTTCTCTGTAAAAGTCATATAATCCAAAAATTGTGCTTGATTTAATATTTTCTGAGATATTATATGAGTCCAAATAGTTGATTTAGACTCTTCATTCCAATCTAATTGTTTATTCAGTTGTAAGCTACTGTCATGTCGACCGTAATAAGCATGAACCATACTTGACGGTAACCGTTTGTCATCACAAAAGATGACTAATATATTCTCATCAACAAGTCTTTTCATTAACATAGTGGTAATTGTAATATCCGTCGTTTCAAGTAATAAGACATCTATTTCAGACAAATGAATATTTTCATTTGCTCGAGAGCTCTTAAAAACCAAATGATTATTCTTATAAGATAGTTTTGAATGTGTATTGACTATCACTGTGCGCCAGCCCATTACTCCACCTCAAATCTTACTCTTGTCTCGTGCAATCCAGTAATCGACTGATGAACAATAGTCGCGTCCCATAATTCTGAAAGTGATGTGTAGCGTTTTCTCGGTATCTTTTTACCAAGAAAATTAAAGTCTGATGGAGCACCTGGCTCATTGAAGGTCAACAATTCAATAAAGGAACTTGCAAGTTCTGCAGTATCATTTTTAGTATTTTCTTCATAAATTTTGCATATATTCTCTAAGTTTTTATCTGCTAAAGTATTTTTCTTTGCAAACATTTCAACTTCTTTAAGCACTTCCGCAAACTTTTCTACATTCTCATTAACAAATTTGAAACTTTTTGGAAAATTAATCTCATCATAGCGCTCTGCATGATACAATAACTCGACTAAATGATTAGAGAGTACCATCTGATTGGCTTTTTGTGCTTCGGAAGCACTTGCAATCATCCGGCGCCGTCCATTTTCAAACTCATATAAAGTGTATTTTGGTAGTTTCATTAATACGTTCGGGTTAATATAACCTTTTTCTTCTAGAAAACTAATTGAATCTCGCTCAAATCGTTTTTGTTCCATAATCGAAATACCAACTAATGCTTTTGTAACCTTTGCTTTCTTTCCTTTTTCATGAGTGATAGCGACCGAGTAAGCTATGACTGGACTATTAAATCCACCGTATTTGACCGGGTCCCAATTATTTTTTCTAGCTATAAGTTTATCTGAATCCCCTCTGGGTTGGATAGATTCTTTTGAGAATCCTCCTGATTGAACTTCAGTTTTCTTAACAATATTTATTTGTTTCGAACTCAGTGTATTTTTTATTGTCCGAATATCGCGTTGAACATCCCAAACAACTTCTCCCTCTTCAGAAACTCTAATATCTTCACTCGCAAAAAACTTCATGATATTCGTCATCTTTTGCTTTCTAGCTGTTGCTCTATTCTCTTTAAATGAATCATAATGAGGATAATCACCATAGACAAACTCTGGTGCAAGCTGTGGATACACTTTTAGTAATTTATTAGCAACAACTGTATTTAAGTATGCATCATGTGCGTGATGATAATCATTTATAGATCTTACTTTATGAATTCCAAATTCTTTTCGTAATTGACTAGTTAAACTAGATTTCAATGTAATAATTTTTACATCTCTAATAGTTTTACCTTGGTCATCTTGCTCTGTGTTAAAGTGACTATCCAAAATATTAGCTACATGTTTTGTAATTTGACGCGTTTCTACTAACTGACGGTTTAAGAACCTTGCCTTTTCATTTTCTGACAAACCTCCACGTTCCGCTTTAGTCAAGTTTTGAAATTTACGTTCACTCATTAGGCCAGCTTTATGTAATGATTCCCAAAAAGTCTTCATTTTTTTCACTACGTCTTCACTTGGAACATCATCCGCTTTATGACCTCGGTTACCCGCTGAACTTACTAGCACCTTATTGTTAATAGAATTATCTGTTGTAATGCTTTGCGGAATAATGTGATCAATATCATAATTTGAGAGATTATGAAGATCTAAATCTCTGTTTGTATACATATCTTTCCCATTTTGTAAGTAGTAAAGATATAGTCTTTCTTTTTGAATCTCCTGGTTATTCGTAGGCTCTTCACTTAATATTTTACTACCTAATTCTTTGATTGCTTTCTCTAACCTAGTGTATCTTGGTATTGATTGATTACGTCCTTGTGAAGTTGTTTGGTTTTCCCTAGCCATTTCAACCACAATACTATCAGGTTGATAGCCCATTATTTCAACTATCTCATTTACAATCTTAAGACTTTGCAGTATGCCTTTTTTAATTGCAGGACTCCCCGGTAACTCACTAACAACATCCGCTAATTGTTCATTTTGATCAACGGCTTGAGCTTCACTTATTTTAGGCTTAAATGATAGCAGTTCATCATTTATCAACTGCATAAAATTACGGTTAATATTTCTTTTCGGTCCATCATCTTCAATTAAATAATCTAAAATTGTTTTATTCGTTTCTATATCTCTGATCCCGTTAATAAGTTTTGCAGAAAGTCTCCCCCACCCTGTGTAGTGTTTACGTGATAATTGATTGATTTGTTTATCCGAAAGTACGTCATTATATTTATTTAATTGTGTTTTACGCATTTTTCGGTCTTCAAATACTGTCAGTATCTTAACAATATCTTCAAACATGTGATCATTATCTGGGGTATCAAGTAATTTACTCATCCCTTCAATTTTTCTCAAATCTCTATAGGTAGAATATGACGTATTAAAACTATCTTCAATACCTTTTAATTGAGCTGATTCAATGTGGTAACTGTTACGTAGGAACTCAATCAACTTTTTACTTGTCACTCTATTATTTGCTTTAAATAAGCTATTAAAAATATCTAGCTTTTCATGACCAGAAAAATTATGCGTCGTTCCTCGATCGTCTGTATATGTCACTTTCGTCAGTTCATTAAAAATCATATACTTTTGATACAGCAAACTACGTTTCGGCAATACCTTTTCAGTAGGTAAATATGTGTCGTAGTTTGTCATTCGTTCAATAAAATTTATTGCAGAGGTATCACGATCAATAACCTCATCAAAATTCCAAGGTGTAATTTTTTCATTATTTTTTCTCGTTAACCAAGCAAATTCACTATTACCTCTAGCTAATGGTCCTACATAATATGGAATTTTGAATTTGAATAGTTCCACTATTTTTTCTTCTAGCTCTGATAAAAATGGATAAAAATGGCTTTGTTTTTGAATAATAGCTCTTAACTCATGTAAATGAATTTGATGTGGTATAACTCCATTATAAAACGAACGTTGCTTTCGTAAAAATAATTCTCTGTCAATTTTATCGATAAAGTATGCTGACCCATCAACCTTATTCAGCTTACTCTTCATATATTTATAGAAATCACCTTGAGTTGTACTTCCGTCAATATATCCTGCATAACCATTTTTATTAGAATCATTAAATAAATCGTAATATAAACTAGGGGCTTTCTCCCTAATAAATTTTTTTAGCGTAGCCAAATCATTCTCATGTTCTTCATAGAATTCGATCATTTTGTTCGATAGCTTTGCTCGAGTGGGAATATGGCTATCACTTATGATTCCAGCTAATTCTATAGAATCATAAACATTTTTTGCTGCCAAGAAGACATCCAAATAACTCTCGTCTACCACACCTATTAATTGTTCTAAGTCTTCTTCGAATGTCTCTTTTGAAAATTGTAATTTTGCGTCTTCTTCTAAATTAAACGGCTTTTTAAAATTACCTAAATTCCCCACAATTAATTTTAAATATTGAGCAAATAGACCGTTTGATTTTTCTCCGCTAAATAATTGTAGAACACGTTCAAATTTTCTAGTTCGAGATACATTATCATGTAGAAACTCTTCAACAATTTCTTCGTCAGCTTCTAAGTATTCAATCCCTTTACTAAAAGTTTCATTGTATATATCAAGGAATTCTGAAAATGCACGCGATATAGATGTATTTTCGGAATTCAATTCACCTTCTATTAAAAAATGTCCCCTGAATTTGATTATATGAGCAAGTGCTAAATATATTAAACGTAAATCTTCTTTTTCTTTAGAATCAGCTAACGACTTTCGTAAATGATAAATTGTTGGATAATCCTTATGATACTTTACCTCTTCTTCTACACTCCCAAAAATTGGATACTTACTATAAGTTTTATCATCCTCTACATAAAAGCTATCATTTAACCTATGAAAGAAATTTGGATCAACTTGGTCCATCTCCAATTGAAACATATCTTGAAGATACTTTATCCGTTGTCGTCTTCTAGTATATCTTCTTCTTGTTGTTCTTTTTAATCGTCTTGCTTCAGCTGTCTCACCAGCATCAAAAAGTCGCACTCCCCAAAAGTTCTTTTTAATATGCTTTTTTTTCGTATTACCATTAATTTTCATTCTTTTTCTTATTAATTTTAAATCATCTGACATAACTGCCCATCCAACTGAATTTGTACCAATATCTAAACCAATACTATAATTCTTCATCCTTACCTCCTTAGGTATATAAGACACTTAATGAATAATGCATTCAACACAGGGTTGCAAAACTAATATTATTTGTTATAATGATGTTGTTGGTATCATTCAATACAACATAGCAAGTTAAAATAAGGCTTAGTCCGTAATCAACTTCTAGGAGTAGCGCTGTCTCGGCGCTTTTTTTGTGCTTATTTATAAATTTAGTTTTATCTTTCACTAAAATTCTATACAATCAAGCGTTCAAGACAGGTTAATTCTAATATATTATTTTCTTAATATATTGCCTACATATCATTTTACAACATAAGCTATAAATTTTCATTATGATTATTGTTTTTTATGAAACATTATATAAAAGTAAAGAAAAATAAATATCATACCCCCTATAATTACTTTCAATTTTTGTTTATTTTTTTCCCTTATTAGCTGTCTCTCTTTTATCCATTTATTTATTGTAGAAACACTTCTATCAAATTCATTTGCAATATCATTTATATTTTCTCCTTTTTCAATTCTTTTTATGATAAATAACTTTGTTTTATTATTATATTTATTTCTTTTCATCAGAATCCCCCTCGTAAACTCATATTATTGATACCGAATTTCTTTTCCTAATATTCATAATTCAAATTAAAAAAAGGTATCTTTAAAATACCTTTTAATCATCCAAAGAAACATAACTATAAAACAATTTCTTTTCACTAATTTTCATAGTATTACTGCAATGCGGACTTATTTTCCACTCGCTCTAGCAAAGCTTCAACAGATTATTACACTATGATTTTTCAAACCTAATCTTTGCCAAGTTAGCATATACTAACAGATAATAAATAGGAACGAAATAAACTTACAAAACAGCTCCAAGTTGGTTTTCTGTACTTTGGATCATTTTTTTGATGTCTTCATCTTCTGACTTTCTTAACCAATTAAACACGTATTCTTCTTAATTTTCCCGTAGAGCTGTGCTAATATTTATATGAATGTAATTGTTACTTTAGAAAGGAGTTCGATTGAGTGCAACATTTATTACTAGGGGTTGAAGGTGTTCTTACCTTTATCTCACCGTGTTTACTGCCGATGCTTCCAATCTATATCGCCTACTTAACCGGCCAGACAGACAAAGATTCTGACAAGCAAAAAACGTCTCTTCTACTTCAAGCTATCTTTTTTGTCCTAGGTTTCACGATTGTCTTTATACTAATGGGCATATTCGTCACAACAATCGGGCGGTTTGTACTAATTAATCGCACACTGATTCATTTTATTGCGGGGTCGTTTATGATACTCCTTGGAATTGATTATCTGTTTGGGAACCCAGTTATGAATCGATTGAATATTATGCCTGGCAGTTCCTTAAAACAATCGAACTCTTTTGTGTTTGGTATGATTTTCTCACTTACTTGGACACCTTGTGTCGGGACTTTTCTAGCTAGTGCCCTCTCGTATGCCGCAACCTCTAGCTCTTACCTTGAGTCAGTGACCTTATTATTGAGTTTTTCTTTTGGCTTAGGCATTCCTTTTATCTTGAGTGCTTTATTACTTAACGAAATGAACCACGTACTCACGTGGATCAAACAACATTACCGAATCATTCAAACTGTGTCCGCTTTATTTTTAATTGTTATGGGGATTTCGACGATGTTCGGTTGGTTAGAAATGGCTTTAATTTATCTTAGTTAGGAGTAATTATGAAAAAAATCTATCTATATTTAATCGGGTTTATTGCCCTGTTTGCCGTCGCTTTTATTATCTATCAAAGCAACCTCGACAGTCCTGCTGTCTCAGAGGATTTGACCGAAGAACACTTAGTTGTCGAATCTGTCGAATCAGTTGAATCAAGTAGCGAAAGTGAGGAAGCACCTACCAACTCTACGTCAGTTTCTGAAGTTTCTGAGGAGTCTGTTGAATCAGAGAGCGAAAGCCAGCTAGTCTGGCAAGGTCCATCAACAACTTACGCTGATAGTGATGGGGATATTATTCGACTTTCACAAAATCTTGGCAAACCAACTATTGTAAACATCTGGGCTTCATGGTGCCCTCCTTGTCGTGACGAGATGCCTCACTTTGAAACGTCGTATCAAGAACATGGTTCAGATATTAATTTTGTAATGTTAAATGCTTTAGAAAGCCGCCCAACAGAAACGAAACAAGCAGCTTTAGAGTTCGCTGATGAGATGAACTTGTCAATGCCGATTTACTTCGACAATAACGCAAGCAATCAAATCGAATTCGCTGCGAACATGTTACCTCTCACGGCTTTGTTAGATGCTGATGGCGAAGTGATTGAAGTCGTGCGAGGCCAAGTCTCGCCTGCTAAATTAAAGCAACTTATCGCAAAAGTATCATAATAAAAAAACATCTAGTCTCTGATGTTTAGACTAGATGGTTTTTTGTTGAGTTGGGGCAACTTGCGACAAATGGATACACGGTTTGGCGTGAGTAAAGCCCGACTCTCTTTTAATTCTACACTTTCTCCAAGTACTTCTTAAACAACGCATCATAACTTTGACCAAATCGAGGTTCGACAATACGGTACTCCCTCGGTAGTTCAATATCTTTAACGACTGCGATACTGCCCAGCGTTTCTGCATTTTTCATAACTGGAATGTATAATTTATAACCTAAGATATCCGAAATCAACTGTGGGAATCCGTCAAGTTCTGTCACACCGCCCACTAAGCCGATTGCTTTAAAGTCAGTAAGTTCTTCTAAGACGCTAACGTTGTGTTTTATATTGAATATCATTCCAAGGATAATTGAGTAGAGGACCGATTCCCTTGAACTCACCCGAGTGATATCAAATAAGTTCCCCGTTGCTGCTTCATTCCATATGGGCGCCCGCTCTCCGTTTAGATATGGCACAAATATACTTTCCGTATGTGGACGTTTTGCTGCAACTAGATTCAATTCTTCGAAACTACTATTGAAAACTTTATTCGTACAAGACAATACATCGGCCCCGTTATTACTTGGTAATCCAATTAAATATTGACCTTCCTTAATATTATAAGCGAAGTTTTGGTATTGATAGTTTAATTGCGGTTGCTTATTAATGACACGAACAGCATGACTCGTTCCAATTGAAAGGACAGCAACATCATCGAGGTCACTGAAGACATAGTTTGAAGAAATTCCGTCCGTTGTCCCAATCGTCACCGAAACCTCTGCATTAAACAGCGCATCCATCGCTTTCGCATTGTAATCCACCGCTTCAATTCGCGGTAGCTCACTTGTTTCTAAACCAATGTCGGCTAAGGATACCGCATCCCAAGTTAGCGATTCTAAGTTCAATAAACCACTACTTGAAGCATTACTAATATCAATCACCCATTCACCTGTTAATCGGTAGAATAGTAAATCTTTTAGAGATCCAATGCGCTTACCTTTTTCATATACACTCATTAATTTAAAGTAAGGATTCATACTATGGATAGGAGTTCCAGTTCGGTTGTACTGATTTGTTAATGCTTCCTCACTTTGTTGCTCGATAATTTCAGTTCCGCGAGTGTCTGCCCATGTCAAGACTGCCCCTGATAAGGTACCGTCTTCATTGATTAACTGAACACTATGCATGGCTGTTGTGAGGATGATTTCTAATTGCTCTACTTCATTTACGATAATTAAATGTTTGATGCCATCCAACACATTTTCCCAGATTTCTTCAAAATCCATTTCAAAAACCGTGTCGTCTTGATTAATATTTAAATGTGGGTATTTCACCATATCGACAACATGGTAATCTGAATTAAATAAATTAATTTTGATATTCGTTGTACCGATGTCGACACTTGCTATATATTCGCTCAATATTCCTTATGCCCCCCAAAGTTATAGCGCATGGCTGATAGGACTTGGTTTGAGAATGGTAGCTCCGTTAATGACACATTTCGTTTCATTAGTGATAAAGAAATAACCGGTGTGGGCACTTCTTCTTGTAATGCTTCGCCAACCATCCATTTTGCTTCGCCTGAGGCATGCACTTTCTGATTAAATTGTGTGAGATGTGTATCTTTCGCTAACTCTTCATGAATATTATCCATTAATGCAGACTCAATAATCGATCCATAGCTCCAATTATGTGTGACTTGACTTAAGTCAAAATCAAACTGTCTTTGTGTATTTAAAAGCTCTGATCCTTCTGCGATTACTAGCATCATATCATATTCAATCCCCTTATGGACTATTTTGAATAATATCCTCTTCCAAGTTCTGGGTAAAAATCAATCTCGATGTCGGCTTTTTTGAAGACTCCTTTTAAATCATTCATTGTGGCATTAGTAGGCTCTCTAGCTGGTAATAGTAGAAAGACAATATTCTACTTTTCTACTACTAAAAGTTCCTGAATACAAGCGATATAAGTCAGTTTGTCATCCAAATATATCTCAGACATATTAGGATTGATGTCGAAACCATTAATTTCCTTTCCTTGTTTAACTCATTGATTTTTTGAAAGAAAGCATTCAACACAAAGCGTACACGGTCGGTAGTAACGCTGAGAAAAACTGAATCTTCAAAGGTCATTTTCTGAGTTTCATTTCTATACTTGCGCCAAAGTCTTTTAACAAATTATTCAATGATTAAATGTATTTTCTAATTGTCTTGTTAAATACGTCAGCTTTTTGAGCAATTTCTTTACTTGGGGCAAACTGTTTCTCATGTTCAAATAAAAATTGCACAATTTGTAACTCTACATTATTTAGTTGTATGAGATTTATATATTATTCGACTCTCTCTAATTTCTATATTTAAACTTTTTTAATTTTTCACCTATCATTCTAACAATCTTTACAAACAAATTATTATAAAGTCATATTATTTTTGCGTTAAGTAAAGTGTATGCCTTACAAAGGGTTCTGTAAAGTTTTTCATAAACTGTCATTTTCCACTAAGAAGGGGAACTTATTTCTAAGACTTGTCATTACCTCTTTCAACCGGATTTAATTGCATAATAAAATAATCCTAAGATAAACCCAAGTCAAAATAAAAACCCCACTAAAGTATTTCACTCTAGTGAGGTTTCTGATTATATACTCTTCAATTTTTCTTGTTTTTTAAGGCGTCTGGCTTTGATTTCATTTTCAATTAATTTAACGACCATGAATCCAAGTACAATAGCACCTGCAGTCCATAACACGTCCATCACATAGTTCATACCGGCCATGTAATTCTCTTCCACGACCGAGCGAACAGCCATATAAGCAGCTCCTCCGGGAACAAGTGGCACAATAGCTGGTGTGTTTAAAGTGATGACTGGTAGTCGTAATTTTCTAGACAAGACGATACAGATCAAACCAATCACAACGGATCCAACAAAATTCGAAATCGCTAAATCGCCAATAGCACGGTTAATCGCCCAGAAGCTCACCCAGCCTAAGGTTCCAGCAATCCCCCCAAAGAAAACCCCTCTTCGAGGACCATTTAATATAATTCCAAAAGATACACTGGCTATAAAACTAAAGATAATTTGTTCAATAAATTCAGTCATTCGCTAACTCCTTAAGAAAACCATTGTAAAGTCATCGCAATACCAATACCGATGACCGTAGAGATCAAAATTGCTTCAACTACACGAACCATACCCGTCAGTAAATGCCCTTCGAATAAGTCTCTCATTCCGGAAGTGATAGCTAGACCGGGAACGAGTGGCATAATACAACCGATAATTAAACTGTCCAAATTAGCGACAAACCCCATTCGGTAACATAGCACTGAGGTAATCGAAATTAAGAAAGATGCTATTAAATCATTGATGAAGTTCATCTCTGTTCGAACATAAATACGGTTAGATGTGAAGTAACCCAGTGATCCGATAATAAAAGCCGTTAAAACGTCACTATATGCACCGCCTAATAAAAGCATTAAAGATAAACTTGCTAAACCTGCTGCAAGCATTCGGTAATATTTATTAAATTCGGGTGTTTGTAAATCCACTGATTGCAGTGCTTTATACAAATAAATTAAAGAAATCTCACTTTCAGCATACATACGTGAATAACGATTCGTCGCATCAATTTTCTCTAAATTTATTGAACGATTGCGAGCTTGAGTCATTTGAGACGTCGACTCATCATTAATACTCATAAAGATCCCAGTCGCAGTCACGTAACTTTCCGTGTCGAATTTCTTACTATTTTTTGCAATTCTTTGCATCGTATCTTCTACACGATAGGCTTCTGAACCCGATTCCATCATAATTCGTCCTGCAAGTAAGGTTGTTTTTAGCAGTAAATTTTTATTATCCATCAAGATCACCTCTTAGTACAAAGGATAACATAAAATCCAATACTTGCATTAGAACTCGCTTTAATTTTTAAGAGATGTCACTTCCACTGATTCCTGATGCGTATTCTCTTGGGTATCTTTTTCCACCAATAGTCGCAAACCATTAAGAATGACTAATATTGTTGAGCCTTCGTGAAAGACGACTCCCATCGGCAAGTCAAGAATTCCAATGATATTTAATATGACAAGTATCACAATCACAGAAATTGAGAAGAGGATGTTTTGTTTAATGATGCGATTCAATTTCCCGCTAAGTTCATAACTATAGAAAAGTTTGGCTAAGTTATTCTTAACAATGACAACGTCAGCCGATTCCATAGCAACAGAAGAACCAGAACCCATCGCAATACCAATATCCGCTCCGGCAAGCGCTGGCGCATCATTAATACCATCGCCAATCACCCCAACGACGTGGCCCGCTTGATGTTCCATCTGCACGCGTTTGATCTTATCTTCGGGTAAGCAGGATGCTTGGAATGATTTAATGCCGACTTCGTCTGAAACCAGTTTCGCCACTTTGGGATTATCACCGGTAATAAGTTGTACGTCGACTCCTTCTTTTTGAAATTGTCTAACAGCGTATTTTGCTTCACTGCGCACTTGGTCTGCTAGTACTAAGTAGCCGACAATCTCTTGCCCTTGACCAACGAAGATCGTTGTATAGCCTTGTTCAATTTGCTTACGGTAACCATTGGGATCATTAAATGTGTCAAAGTAAGACGGTTTCCCTACGAAAATATCGCCTTTTTGCATACCGACGGCAACAATCTCTTCAACCATTTCATTTTGGTCCACGCTATCGAGGGATAAATCGCTGTATGATGTACTAATGGCTTCCGCTATCGGATGGCTAGACGTCTGTTCCATAAAGACGACTTCTTTCAGAATCCGTTCGGGCACTTGATAGTCCACCACTTTGAATTCTCCAAACGTTAACGTCCCCGTTTTATCAGAAAGTAAAATATCCATGGTGTTCAAGGCTTCCATCGCTGCCCCACCTTTGAATAGAATCCTATTCTTAGCCCCATTACTAATCGCCGATAAAGTTGCTGGTGTGGCTGAGGCTACTAATGCACACGGACTGGCAACTGTGAGTAGCACCATCCCGCGATAAAAGGCATCCTGAAATGACATTGATCCAATCAGCATTAATAATATGATAAATACCGGTACTGCAAGCAAGACACCAATGACATATTTTGATTCGAGTCGGTCAATAATCCGCGATATTTGCGACGGACGACTTTGAGCTTCTTCAACCATTCGTACAATATTTGAAAAGACGGTTTCTTTGCTTGTTTTACTGACTGTGAGGTAGATAGAATTCCCTTCATTAATTGTCCCCGCAAAGACTTCTTCACCTTTGTCTTTCTCGACTGGTAAGGATTCCCCTGTTAAAGCCGCTTCATTGACAGTTGTTGTTCGGTCAAGGTAGCCATCGATGGGTAGTTGAGCCCCTTTCGCTACCACAACAACTTCTCCAACGCTTAACTGAGACGTTGGCACCTCAACGACATCGCCGTTTTCCTTTAATAATTGGGCTGTATCAGGCACCTGCCCCATGAGTTCCTCAATCGCTCTAGTCGATTTATTCATTGCGAAATCTTCTAAGAATTCTGCACCCGCGAAGATGAATAGGAGCATCGCTCCTTCAGATTCATAACCAATCAACAAAGCACCAATAGCAGCGAGTACCATTAATAAATCGACATTCGGTGATTTATCTTTTAAAGTTTCAATGACCGCATCCTTGGTCGCAAAGAAACCTAAGAAAAAGATTGCTGCATAAAAGAACAGGCGACTTAAAACTGGATTCGTAAATGAAATAAAACCTAACACTAGTAAAATAGTACCGATTAACAGAAATTGACCTTCACGTTGTTTTAAAATGTAAGACATCATTTTTAACACATCCATTTCTTATAACAAAATTTTATACCTTATATCTATTATACACTAAAACACCCTAAGAATGTCGTCTTTTAGGGTGTTTGGACCATTAATTTATTGTTCGCTATATAGTAATAATTCATCTACATCGACTATTTTAATTTTCTTGGGCGTTAATTGTTCGATTAACCCTGCTTGTTCAAGTTCCTTGAATTTTCGACTGATTGTTTCTGGTGTTGTTCCTAAGTATGAAGCGATATCTTTTCGCGTCATTTCTAACTCAATGATTTGTTCTGAAGCTGGGCCTACCACATTTTCAGCTAGAAACATTATCAATCGGTTTCCGACCTGGTCTTCGGCCACTTTAACCGTTTGTCTTTCTGAACTTTCAAGCCGTTGTGACATTTCTGCGAGTAGTTTCATTGTTATGGTTGGATAGTCAGTTAAGAACGCTTGGATATCTGCTTGACCAATCGTACAGACTACAGTGTCTTGAGTTGCTTGCGCATAGGCTTCGTGGACGCCGCCAGGGTTAAAAATCGTCCACTCTCCCATGAAATCTCCGGGGTGTAGAATGCGAATTAGTTGTTCTTTTCCTGATTCAGATAATAGAAAGATTCGGACTTTCCCTCGATTCACTATATATAAGGTATCGTCTTTTTCTTGCGCTCGGAATAAATAATCACTTCGTTTAAACACTTTTGTCGTCGCTCGCTCTGCTATCTTATCCATCGCATCGTCTTCTAAATGATTAAAAATCGGCACGAGGCGAATGCAAGCTGCATGGTTTCCGGGTTCATGGTGGTAATGGTGGTGTTGACTCATAATTTGCTTCCTCCTATATATACTCTTTTCTTTATAGATAGTATACCACTTAATTCTTTTTGAAATCTTGATGTCGGTCAATTCTTTATTTTGCAAGCCCCTCTATACTAGTATTTGTAAGGCAAACAAATATTACTTGGAGGTAAAAAACTATGCAAAGATTTATTTTGAGTCAAAAAAAGCTCATTACTTTACTCAGTGGAATTTTAATTGCGATTGGTTTCTTTAGTCACTTTGTCTTGAATAATGCCATATTATTCAATGTTACTTTCATTATTGCTTCAATTCTCGGTGTTCTACCGATTGCTATTCAGGCCTATCAAGCCCTGAAGGTAAAAGTCGTCAGTATTGATGTGCTTGTTACGATTGCGGTTATTGGCGCCTTCTTAATTCAAAACTATGAAGAATCAGCCATTGTTACTTTCCTATTCCTATTCGGATCGTATTTAGAACAAAGAACTTTAAATCAAACGCGTTCAGCAATTAAAGAGTTAACCAATATGGCACCAGAGAGCGCCTTACTTTTAACAGATAGCGGCGAGTTTGAGATGGTTGATGTGGATGAAGTTGATGAAGGCGACACTTTGCTCGTAAAGACTGGAGCTAAAGTGCCTGTTGATGGAACAGTTCTAAGTGGTGAAGGCCACATTAATGAAGCAAGTATTACTGGTGAAGCTGTTCCCGTGACAAAGCAACTCAATTCGAAAGTCTTTGCCGGAACGATGTTAGAAAATGGGACACTTCAAATCCGTGCAGATAAAGTTGGAGAAGATACAACTTTCGGTAAAATTATTGAAATGGTTGAAGAAGCACAAGACTCTAAGTCAGAAGCTGAACGCTTTATCGACCGCTTCTCAAAATACTACACACCGATTGTATTACTCCTGGCAGTTATCGTTTGGTTTTTCACACGAAATATTGAGTTAGCCATCACAATTCTAGTTCTTGGTTGTCCAGGTGCCTTAGTCATTGGAGTACCTGTGTCAAATGTTGCTGGAATTGGGAACGGCGCGCGTAACGGTATCTTATTAAAAGGGAGCGAAGTCATTCACGACTTCAGCCGCGTTGATACTATTGTTTTTGACAAAACTGGAACACTCACAGTAGGAAATCCTGAAGTCGCTGAACGATTGAGTTACGGGGATGACGACGATTTAACTCTACGTTACTTAGCAAGTGTGGAAAATGAATCAGATCACCCGTTAGCTAAAGCCATTTTAAATGATATTGGCTCAGTATCATTCTTACCTGTTGACCAGACTGATGTTGTTAAAGGTGGCGGGATTGTCGCTCACATTAACCAAAAACGTGTCGCTGTCGGAAACCCTGCATTAATGGAGAAAGAACAAATTTCTTTAACTGGCAAGATGCAAGCGGATATTGAGCGTCTTGAAAGAAATGGGAACTCAATAGTTATTACAGCTGTTGATGGTGTTGTGAAATACGTCATGGGAATCCGTGACCAAATCCGTCCAGGCGTAAAACAAGATCTACAAAAACTCAAAGACTTCGGCGTGAAAAACTTAGTCATGCTATCGGGTGACAACCAAGGTACTGTTGATTTAGTGGCGAAACAACTTGGTTTAACTCAAGCGCACGGTCATATGTTACCTGAAGATAAATCAGCTCATATCAAGAAATTACAAGAACAAGGTCAAATCGTCGCTTTCGTCGGAGATGGTGTAAACGATAGCCCGTCACTTGCCTTAGCAGATATTGGAATTGCAATGGGTAGCGGAACCGACGTGGCGATCGAAACTTCAGATGTTGTTCTAATGAACTCAGACTTCAACCGCCTGCCACACGCTTTAGGTTTAACACGCGCTACTGCTCGGAATATGACACAAAATATTATCATTGCAATTGGTGTCGTTGCCATCTTAGTTGCGAGTCTATTCTTTAGTAACTGGATGAATATGTCGATTGGAATGTTAGTCCATGAAGCAAGTATTTTAGTTGTTATTTTCAATGGAATGCGCTTATTAAGATACCGTCTTAAAGATTCATCAAATAAAATGGAATCAAAACAAAATACTGCTCAAACAGCAAAATGAGAAAAAGAAAGAGGATAAAAAATGACAAAATTTAATGATTATATCAACACAAACGCAGAGAAATTAGACTTATACACTACAGCCATCACACGTGCACACGGAAAGAATCACCCTGAAGCCTTTGATGTTCGCGATATCTATGTTCGTATTCAAGACAAAACTCAAGCCGCTGAAGAGGAACAACCGGATCTAAATACAGAATTCACAACCCTTAGAGAAATTTCTGATAACTACACAATTCCTGATGATGTTTGCGAAACCTATGCTGCAGTTTACACCATGTTAAAAGAAGCCGATTCACTTTATTTAAGTTAAAACTTGACCGCCGTCAATGACACCTCATTCAAAATAGCTTAAACTATATATAGAATAAAAAAGAAAAAGGAGAATGTATTATGTCACAAGGAATTATTACTCTAGAAACTCTTTCATGTCCATCATGTCTACAAAAAATTGAAGCAGCTGTTAAAGCACTTAACGGTGTTGACGAAGATAGTCTGAAAGTCCTATTCAATTCAAGTAAAGTTAAAGTGAAATTCGATGACCAAGCACTACAAATCTCAGATATTGAAAAAGCCATTGAAGACATGGGCTACCCAGTTATTAAATCAGTTGTCAAAGCAGCTTAAGACATAAAAAAAGCATCCGGAAAGTTAGATTCCGGATGCTTTTTTGTTTGTAGAGGGTTTGGGTGGTGACTTGTGCCAAATGGCTAGTTCATTTGCCTTGAGTTCACACAACTCAGGACAAACCGCACATCCATTTGACTTGAGTTCGAGCAACTAAAGACAAACCGCACATCCATTTGGCTTGAGTTCACACAACTCAGGACAAACCGCACATCCATTTGGCTTGAGTTCACACAACTAAAGACAAACCGCACATCCATTTGGCTTGAGTTCACACAACTCAGGACAAACCGCACATCCATTTGGCTTGAGTTGACCCAACTGAGGACAAACCGTAATCCATTTGGCTTGAGTTGACACAACTAAAGACAAACCGCTACTCCATTTGGCTTGAGTTCACACAACTCAGGACGAACCACAAGTCGATTTGGCTTGAGTTCACACAACTAAAGACAAACCGCACATCCATTTGGCTTAAGTTCACACAACTCGGGACAAACCGCTACTCCATTTGGCTTGAGTTCACACAACTAAAGACAAACCGCTACTCCATTTGGCTTGAGTTCACACAACTCAGGACAAACCGCAAGTCCATTTGACTTGAGTTCACACAACTCAGGACAAACCGCTACTCCATTTGGCTTGAGTTCCGCTCTAAATAACAAAAAAGCTTGGAAACTGAGTTCCCTCAGCTTCCAAGCTCCATTTTTATTAATAACTATAACTAATTATTTTTATTCTACACTAGATTCTTCTGACTCTACAGACTCTTCAACTGACTCTTCTGCTTCATCGGCCGACTCTTCAGCTGCCTCTTCAGATTCCTCTTGCTCAGGACTTTCGATGATAGATCCAGCTAGAGCGTCAATAACCACTTCTTCACTCATCATCGCTTCTGGTTCTTCAACTTCTACTGTCCAGATAGGACCTTCTTCTTGATCTTCTTCAGGTTGTAAGAAATCCCAGAAATCTGACGCATCTGCTTTTAGATTCCAATTGATTGCTTCTCCGTTTTCAACTTCACCTAAAGCTAATTCAGTTGCTGCATCGATTGTAATGACGCTTTCCATATCTAATGTTGGGCGTTCTTCTTCAGTCGGTGCTTCTTCTGAAGTTGCTGACTCATCTTCTGCAGCGTCTTCAACAATAGAATCGTCTGACAGTTCAGCTTCACTTTCGTTTTCAACGATATCCGCTTCATCAGAAACATCGCCGTCCATCACATCTTCGTCAGCTACTTCTGATGTTGCTTCTTCAGCCGCATCGTCGCCATCTAAGAAATCGAATAGGCCTTCATTGAAGCCACTTTCTGCAACTTCACCGTCTTGCCATACAACTTCTAATTCAATGTCTTCTTCAGCATTAAACGCATTTACAGTAATATTGTAAAGTTGCTCGTCACGATTGTATTCTACATCAACTTCTTCAACTTCTGCATTTGGGTATTCAGCTTCTAACATTGAGATAGCTTCTTCAAGCCCCACTTGCACATCACTTGCTTCAACATCTGCGGCTTCTTCAGTAGATTCTTCCGCCACTGATTCCTCTGCTGCCGATTCTTCAACAACTTCTGACGTTTCCTCTTCGCTACTTACTTCCTCAGCATAAGCTAAAGGCGCCACACTGACTAATAACGAAGCACTTAAACTCACTAACAACATTTGACGTAATGATTTTTTCATAATGAATCCTCCTTAGGAATTAACTTTTTGAAACATTCGTCTGACTTAATGCCATTATATACAAACGCTTTCTAAATGTAAAATAATTGAACTTAGAACACAAATTTTTTTATAACATTATGCGTAAAACCAGATATATCAGCTTTTCTGAAAAAAAGAAATAAATTAAAATTTCTATATATATAAAGATAACAGCGCTTTTGTCGCTAGAAAATACTTTAACGTTTAAACTTAATATAACCAAGAAAGGAAGTGATAATATGGCTCAAACATTTAAATTTAAAGATGGCAAGTTTACTGAATCTAGTAGCGACGAAGCAAGTGTACTCTTCTTTCACTCCCTTTCAAGTGAAGACAAACAAGAGTATGTCGAGCGCTTTAATTTACCCAGTGATGTTTTCGCTCTTGATGAGATTCCTTCCGTTGCCCCTCGCTTCGAAGAAATTCCCCATCAAGATTCTGATGATTCTTTAGTTGTTGTATTTTCGAACGTCTCAAATGGAAACAATGATATTCCTGTCGAAGACCGTTTTGAAACGCTGACCTTTATTTTACAGAATGAGTAATTATTTTGCTTCTTACAAGAAGATTCAGTTTTCTATCAAAACTTAATCCATCATTATAAAGACAAGTTCGACTCAATTGAATCTGTTCTAGTTTATGCGGGAATTCTAATGTATTCAAATTTAGATAAAGCCCATATAATTGTGTAAAAGTAAAAAACCATAATAATCTCTTTGGTACAATGTAGTTGACAGACAAACATTGAAAGGAAGATTATTATGGCTCAATTAAATATTACCTTAAATTTAGAAG
>NZ_JBGQQX010000034.1:0-26613 GCF_045528525.1 Ruoffia sp. FAM 26255
TTAGATTTCTTTGTGTTAAAATGAGTGTGTGACATGAAGATTCTCTCCTTATACTATGTTGTGGTGACTTAAGTATAACGAATCTTCATGTCTTTTTTTAGTGTTGCGTTTCATCTTACAACACACCCTTTTTTTATTGAATCTGTTTTCATTTAGATAATATTTCCAATTATTACCTGAAAATATTAGTCAGCCTCTAAAAGAATGCCCCTTTATTATAAAAAAAGAGCTTAGAAAATGAAGACTTACTTCAAATTCTAAGCTCGTAATTATTTAAGTTAAAATTGATTATTCCATTCCTGGAGCGTCAATTTTGATACCAGGTCCAAAAGTAGTAGACAATGTTAAACTTGTCATGTAAATACCTTTAGCTGAAGCTGGTTTTAAACGAACGATTTGTTCGTGTAATGCGTTAAAGTTTTCTTTTAATTTAGCATCATCAAATGATACTTTACCGATTGGAACATTAACGATTCCTGCTTTGTCAGCACGGTAAGTAACTTGACCTGCTTTGATGTCGTTAACTGCTTTAGTAACATCTTGTGTTACTGTACCAGTTTTAGGGTTAGGCATTAGGCCTTTTGGTCCTAATACGCGTCCTAGACGACCAACTTGTCCCATCATGTCAGGTGTTGCTACCATTACGTCGAAGTCTAACCAACCACCGTTGATTTTTTCGATTAGGTCTGCTTCACCAACAAAATCAGCACCTGCTCCTTCTGCTTCTTTAGCTTTATCTCCAGTTGCGATAACTACAACTGTTTGAGTTTTACCAGTACCATGTGGCAATACCATTGCTCCACGGATCTGTTGATCAGCTTTTTTAACATCAATATTTAAGTTGTAAGATACTTCCATAGTTGCATCAAAGTTCGCAAAGTCGATTTCTTTCGCTAATGCGATTGCTTCATCTGCGCTATAGAAATTGTTGCGGTCTACTTTTTCTAATGCCGCTTGAAATTTTTTACTTTTCTTAGCCATTTAATTTATTCCTCCTATATTTGTGGTATTAACGGTAATACCTCCCACACCCGATAGAATACGGGCTGGAAGCTGCGTTATGCTTAGCCCTCGACAGTGATTCCCATTGAACGAGCTGTTCCTTCGATCATGCGCATAGCAGCTTCTACATCTGCTGCGTTTAAGTCTTTCATTTTAATTTCAGCAATTTCTTGTACTTGTGCTTTTGTTACTGAACCAACTTTGTTTTTGTTTGGTTCACCAGAAGCTTTAGATAAGCCAGCTGCTTTTTTAAGTAAGATTGGAGCTGGTGGTGTTTTAGTAATAAAACTAAATGAACGGTCTTCATACACATCGATTACTACTGGAATAATCATCCCATTTTGATCTTGTGTTTGAGCGTTAAATTCTTTAGTAAACGCCATGATGTTAACTCCCGCTTGACCTAATGCTGGACCAACTGGCGGCGCTGGACTTGCTTGTCCCGCTGGAATTTGTAATTTGACTTGTGTTACGACTTTTTTAGCCACGAAACATTCCTCCTTGTAAAATTTTTTTCGTGATGTGGTTTACGGAGTGAGCTTCACTCCTCCCACTCAGTGTGCGTTCTTGCGCACCGAAATAGTATACCATGTTTATTCCATATTGCAAGTGCTAATCTACATTTTTTATTATTTATTATGCCAATTAGCTAAATTCTCTAACAAAATGGCATGACTTTCTTCTAAAGCGGCTTGATTGGCTTCATCATTCCCACCTAAGGCAATCAATCCTGCAGAGTCTCCTAAATATCTTTTATTTGAGAATAAATGACCTGCCTCTGGATAATTGTGTAATTCAATTTGGTTTGCCTGTTCAATAATCGCTTCACCCATTTGACTTGAATTCCACATTAAATCGTCGCCACCGGCGAAAATAATTCCTTCCCCTGTAAATTCTTCAGCTTTAATGCGAGCTGCTTCTAGACTCTCTGCTTCGCTTCCTTCAATCACACTGTCATAAATTGGTTGATATGACACCGGTGTATAGGTGATAAAGCCTGCAATCATCTGCATTGTTTCTATCATACTACCTGATTGATTACTCAAATGCGGCAATGGCTCATCTTGGTAAGACCATGAGCTGGCGTCTGCATTTTGTTGGTCTAGTGAGAAGAAATTATAAGCAGACGGTGCATATAATACGATGTGATCAATCTCTTCATAGATGGTAGCTAAGTTTAAAGTTAATTCCGCTCCTTTAGAAGCACCTAAGACTGTGATAGGACCGTCCGATTGACTATGTTCTTCGTGATAAGCTAAGACTTCTTGGTAGAAATCGAGGGGAACTTCATGAATACTTTCAGGTAATTCACCTGGTCCGAAAAAGAATAAACTGTAAACTTCGTATCCTTCATTTGCCAATTGAACCGCTAACTCATAATTGGGCGAACCTTCGGAACCCCCAAAGGTGAAGATCGCTCCCTCAGCTAAAATTTCATCTGGAACAAGATGGAAGCCATTAACATACCCTTCTTCGATTGTTTCAACTGTCATATTGGCTCGTTCTGTCTCATACAATGCTAAATTGGCTGGCTCGACATAGACACTTTCTTCATCCGTTGCAATATACTCACTATACCGATTCGTTTGAACCCAACGTATTCCGAAGATAATAACCGTGATTAGAATAGCAATCACTACAATCCGGAGTAAAACTTTTAAGATGAGTCTCATAATGTGTCTCCTACTCTCTCTTAAGAAAACTGAGTGACCTTGTTATAGTCATTTTACCATCAATGAAAGCGTATCCGAAGAAGCGCAAAAAAAGATGAACCTAGATTAGATTCATCTTTTAACTTATTTATTCGCTCTTTTAGCTCGTTGTTCTTTTTGTAGTCGGAACAGTTGAACGAATCCAACGGCACTAATCACAAAAAGGACTGCAGCTACATACATGACGATATTACTTTTATATTCAAATGATGAAAACGGACTATGTTTAATAAATATCCCTAGGATGGCCCATAATGCTACTGGCATAATCATCTCATTACCTAACTTTGTGTAGTAATAAGCTGAAAGTGCTGCAACAACAATCATTAAAGCAACCGTCCAAATAATACCTATCATACCGGTTAAATCAACACCTTGACTTACAGTATAAGTGGTTAAATTAGCCATACTCGCTACTAATAACCAACCGAAGTGTATACCCATTGGGTATTTTAAAAACCAAGGGTTTTCTCTTAATACGGGTGTCGCACTAATAGCTTCAACACTTTTCATAATTCTAGTTGTGTATAATAAAATAACAATCAGAGAAGCAAGTAACCATTCATTACTCCAACAAATAATCCAGACAATGTTTAAAGCAATCCATTCTATCATTCGCGGTAGAATCAATTGACGGTAAAGCGCACCGAAACGATCCCCTTTTGGACGGATAAAATCAATACTAATTGTCAATGCCATTCCGATATAAATCACAGCCCAAATTGAAAAAGTAATGCCTGCTGGTGCAAATAAATTCACATATTTATCTGAAACTTCTGCTTGAGTTGCTGGTAAGATAATCCCTGCCGCACTCAAATAGTTCAATAATAGTAATAATGCGAAGAATACTGGCACAGCCCAACGATAATATTTATGAAATGAGTTCATATAGTTTGTACTCCTAACTATCGTGATTTTGTTGCTTACTACAGTTCTTCTTCTTTGATTTGATTGAATTCTAATTCAGCCACTGTTTCACGACCGAACATTTCAATAAGAACTTTAACTTTCTGATGTTCTTCATTCACTTCTTCAACAACACCTGCAAGACCTGAGAAGGCACCATCTGTAATTTCAACACGATCACCCGTATTGATATTTAAGTCGATAATTTCTTTCGGTTGTTCACCGTCACCTAGAATATAGGCAATTTCTTCATCTAAAAGTGGTGCTGGTTTACTTCCGGCACCATGCGAGCCAACGAAACCTGTTACCCCTGGCGTATTACGAACGATAAACCATGCATCATCTGACATAACCATCTCAACTAAAACATAACCTGGGAAAGTTTTTTGTGTTTTAGTTTTTGGTTCGCCGTCTTTCACTTCTGTAACATCTTGTGTAGGGACAACCACACGGAAGATATTCTCCCCCATTGCCATACTATCTTTACGTAAATCAATATTTTCTTTAACTTTGTTTTCATATCCTGAATAAGTATGTAGAACATACCATGCTTTATTTGATTCCATATTGAACTCCTTTCAAAAAATTCTCAAAATAAAAAACCTACAAAACAGTAGGTTCGTTCCTTGCGTCAATTATACCATTAATCCATCAATGATTACTATAAAAAACTAGAAATCACGCTCTTTTTAATTAAACACTAAATAACCAATCCATTAGTGACGAGAATACTTCATCGGTTAATGCAAAATAAGATGCGAAAATAACGACAAAGATAACAACAATCCAAGTAAAGCGATTGACTTCTTTAACTGATGGCCAATTTACCTTTTTCATTTCGTTTCCGACTGATTTAATGTAGTTCATTCTTATCCACCTATCTACTTAGTTTCTTTATGTATTGTGTGCTTATTACAGTATCGACAGAACTTTTTAAGTTCTAGACGAACAGATTGACCCGTTTGTGTCGGTGTCATTTGGTAATTGCGTTGGCCACACTCTGTACATGCCAAAGCTGCTTTTCTCTGTGCCATATGCAACCCCTCCTATTATAGATTCATCTTTACATCTCAATAAATCATAATGAAAAGTACCTACAATTGTCAAGCATTGATTGCATAAGTTATCTAATCTATGATTACAAATGTTATTCAAGAGAGAATGAGTCCTTTAACTTCTTCCTACATCGATCATAGGCACTTTGCACTTGGGTTTCGCTAATGACCAATTGTTTCGCTATTTCTCTAACACTGTCACCTTTTTGATAATTGAAGAATACTTTACGTTCTAGAGATGACAATGAATCAATAAATAAGCTATGGACTTCTTTCAATTCAATCATATCTTGAGCTGATATATGATAATGATTTTCAATCTGATCTAACAGATTGATTTCACTTTGATTTTTATTACTTTGATATTCAAGTGACAACTCTCTAATACCTCCACCACGCTTATACGCCTGGTCAGCACGACAAAGATTAATGATTCGGTTCTTATATAATAATTTAAAGAAGCCTGAAAATCGGTGTTGTTTTTCTGGATCATACATATCGATGGCTTCTAACATAATAATTTGTGCTTCTTGGTAATAATCTTCTAAATCATAATTAGGAACTTTGATCTGATTAAAACAACTTTTATATAAAGGTACATATCTATTCACTATATGTTCAAAAACATCTGTATTAAATTCTTTCTTTAATCCTATAACCAACGCTTCAATGGTCATTGTCTTCATCGCTCTGTATCCTTCCTGTTTTAAAATAGGATGAAACAGATTAAGTTATGTCTTAGTGGTATTAGTCGCTTTGCCCTTCAATCTCTTCTCGTAAGCGGTCCAATTTCTCTAAATGAGTGACATCCCAAGGACTTCGCCTTCGAATGCGAGAGTCATAAAAAGTACTCACATCGCTTCTAATTTGTGACTTGGCGTAATTTACTTCCATTAGTAACTCATTAGCTGATTGTCTCAGAGCACCTTGTTGAAAGACCATCCACTGCTCGGCTGCATCGCTCGTTGCGACCACGACTCGAGTCAGGGCATTTATATGCTGTTTGACTGTCCGTTCAATATAACTATCTGCTGTTTCCCCTTCTTGTGTGAAGACAACAGTGACATTAAACTCCTCAAAAGTTGAGGTAATTCCTGGGACAAATTGTGCATCAAACACCACAATGACCTCAATATCTCGATACTTTCGATAGTTTGAAAGTTCAAATAATAGCAAATCTCTGGCTCCTTGAATTTCGTCACGTTTCTTTAACTGCTCTAATTCAGGCCAAGCACCAATCATGTTATATCCGTCCACGAAGAGAACTTCTTTTCTGCGCATTTTATCGCTCCTTACATCTTTGGAATACGATGTCTGGCAACTTCATAAGCAAGGATTGCAGTAGCTACACTTGCGTTTAAACTTTGCACATGTCCAATCATCGGGATAGTTACTGTACCGTCTGCATTTTTTAGAATATTTTGTGATACGCCTTGCCCTTCGTTACCGATAACAAGTGCAATCGCTCCTTCGCTGTTCCAAGTTCGCATATCTTCGCCTTCCATAGCTGTCGCAAAGATCCAAACACCGCGTTCTTTTAACTCAGTGATTGTTTGAGAAAGGTTCGTTACGCGAATCACCGGCACATGTTCAATCGCTCCGGTTGACGTCTTCGCAACGACTCCTGTAAGACCTACGGCGCGGCGTTTCGGAATAATAATTCCATGAACACCTACGGCATCGGCCGTTCGGATAATTGAGCCTAAGTTATGCGGATCTTCAATTCCATCTAAGATAAGGAAGAAAGGTGGCACTTCTTGTGACTCAGCTAAGTCAAACGCATCATTCAATGTCGAATATTCAAATGGTGGTACAGTGGCAACAACACCTTGGTGATTTGCATTATCTGTCATATCATCGAGTTTCGATTTGGGAACCTCTTGGAATACAATGCCTTGTTGCTTCACTAGATTTAATATATCAGTAATTGCTGGACCTGAAATTCCCTTTTGTAGAAATAGTTTATTTATTTGTGATTTTGACTCCAATAAATTGATTATAACGTGTTTTCCATACTGAAATTCGGAATCCTGTGATATTTCTTCGTTATTCTTTGATTTTTTGGGGTCGTTATTTTTTCTATTTGGCTTCGCAGACATATTATCCCTCCTGATTCTCATCGATATAATCAACGGCTGCCTGTAGAAGTACTTGTAGGCGATCAAATTTACGGCTCATATGTAACCAGCCAACAAGTGACTCAAAGCCAGTCGCTTGGCGGTAATCTCCGATCGATGCATTTTTAGCTTTTGTATTGGCTTTATTATTTCGACCACGTTTGTACATCGTAATCTCTTCTTGAGTTAAGTAGTCATCAAAAGATAACCAATGTTGCATCACTCTTGCTTGCCCACGTGCTTCGACGTATTTAACGGCTGCTTTATGTAATTTATTCGGGCTTGTCTCGCCTTTACTTAAGACATAATCACGGACAAAGACTTCGTAAACAGCGTCTCCTATATAGGCTAAGGCTGCACCATTGAGTAAGTTTGCTTTTTCATTCATATTAATTCTCTCGTTTCCATTGTGTTCCATGTGGCGTATCGTCTAGTAGTATGCCTTGGGCTTTTAATTCATCACGTATTTCATCAGCGCGTTGGAAATTGCGATCGACGCGTGCTTGGTTACGTTCATCGATTAAAGCTTGGATTGTCTCATCAACTAAGTCTTCTTTCTCAAGAACTAGGCCAAAGATACTTAATAGTTCATTTAATTTTTGTTTCATTTCAGTTAGAACGACTTTTTCAACCATCTCTTCTTCAAGGTAGTGATTCATCACTTTAACCAGTTCGAACACCGCTGTCATCCCGTTTGCCGCATTGAAATCATCATCCATTGCAACTTTAAACGATGATTCAATCTCGTTTACTCGGTTTAACCAGTTAGAATCTGTCACTTCGGTTGTCTCTTCTGTTTGGTCTATGCGGTAATTTGTACGGCGTAATACTTCTCTTAATCGCGCAATGTTGTTTCGCGCATCTTCTAAAGCCGCATCATCATATTTCAATGGGCGACGGTAGTGAACCGTTCCTAGAAGATAGCGGACAACCATTGGATCTACCGCATTAATTAAATCTCTAAGTAAAACAAAGTTACCTAAAGATTTACTCATCTTCTCTTCATCTTGACCAAACGTCACAAACCCATTGTGTAACCAGTAATTCGCAAAAGTCTCATCATAATGACTTTCTGATTGAGCAATTTCATTCTCATGGTGAGGGAATTCTAAGTCTTGCCCACCTGCGTGAATATCTAATGTATGGCCTAAATGTTTCGTCGCCATTACTGAACATTCAATATGCCAACCCGGACGTCCTTCGCCCCATGGAGACGACCAACTAATCTCACCGTCTTTAGCTTTCTTCCATAAAGCAAAATCAATTGGATTCTCTTTACGCGCGATCTCTTCATCATTTGTACGCTCACTTGCCCCAACACGCAATTCATCTAATGACATATGAGACAGTTCACCGTATTTTTCAAAAGAATCCGTTCTAAAATACACATCCCCATCGGCTTCATAGGCGTGGCCTTTTTCAATTAAACGTTCATTAAAAGCCACTATGTCTTCAATATGATCCATCACGCGTGGATATTTATTTGCAGGCTTAATATTTAAAGCACCCGTATCTTCCATAAAGGCTTCAATATATTTATCTGCCACCTCTTTAGGTGTTAAACCTTCTTCTTTAGCTGCTTTAATAATCTTATCATCAACGTCGGTAAAATTTGATACATAGTTAACAGTAAAGCCACGGTACTCTAAATAGCGACGAATTGTATCGAATGCCACACTACTTCTAGCATTCCCGATATGAATATAATTATATACAGTGGGTCCACAGACATAAAATGTCACTTCGTTCTCTTTTTGTGGTGTAAAAACTTCTTTTTGTCTAGTTAATGTATTATATAATTGGATACTCATTGTTATTGACTCCTTTATTTAATGTATTCATATCTTATCATAATTACCGCCGTTTACCTATGGAGAGAATGTGGAAGATTCTTCTGTTCAAACTTCCTATATAAAGAAAAACCACCACCTAAACGCTTGCGCTTAGTGATGGTTCAATGATTATTCGGTGTACTTATTCATTCGGTACTAAAGCAAAAGCACGAACACTAAAGCCTGGTGATCCGACAATATTCACGGGGGCGACAATAATTACGGCTCCTTGAGTCGGTAATTGATCTAAATGATTCATCACTTCGACCTGATACTTATCTAAAGCCAACCAGTAATATTCTGCAGGAAGAGACCCCGCGCGAGCATAATCGACACCACTATCTGTATCTAAAGTCTCATGTCCAATGGCAGTCACTTGACGTTCCTTATGTAAATATTCTAAAGCCTCCACTGACCAACCGGGCGTGTGACTCACACCTGACTCATCTTTATTATAGAAAGCATTGTGATCTTCCCAACGTTTAGACCAGCCACTTGAAAAGGCCACAAAACTTCCAGTTGGAATCTGCCCATGCTCTTGTTCATAGGCTTGAATATCTGCTACACTCACTGTGAAATCAGCATCCACTTCGACTTTCTCTTCAAAATGCAACACATATAATGGAAGAATCAACTCATCTACAGTTAACTCGTCTAAAGTACGCTTGCCTGTCGCAAAATGAATCGGCGCATCAATATGGGTACCGTATTGGCTTGGTAATGTATATTCTTTAGCATAAAATCCATCTGGATCAATATTAAAGATGACTTTCTCCGTTAAAATTTCTAAGGCTGAAAACTTTGGAATCTCATTTGAGACAGGATGGCTTAAATCAACTCGCTTAGCACTTAATAATAGTTGAGCGAAATCAGTTTGAGTCATAGTTTATCCCCACACTTCTTCAGCAACCGATTGAACTAAACGAATCTTATCCCATTGTTGTTCTTCTGTTAAGATATTCCCTTCTTCTGTTGAAGCAAAACCACATTGTGGACTTAGACATAAGCGTTCTAAGGGAACAAATTCTGCCGCTTCATGAATACGTTCAATTAATGTTTCTCGGTCTTCTAATTCGCCATCTTTTGATGTCACTAAACCTAGAACAACATATTTGTCATCCGATACATGCTCTAATGGTTCAAATCCACCCGCACGGTCTGTATCGTATTCTAAGAAATAAGCATCGTAATTTCCTCGGTCAAATAAAGGTTGTGCAACTTCATTATAACCACCTTCAGTTGCCCACGTTGAGTGATAATTTCCTCGACATACATGGGTATTAATAACTAAATCTTCTGGTGCACCTTCTAGTGCTTTATTATTCGCAGTGATATAAAGCTCTTTTAATTTTTGACGTGTTTCAGCTTTTTCTCTTTCTTCCTTATTATCTGAGTTTAACTGTGATTTAGTTGATACACCTTCAGGGTTCTCTGATACAATCGTTCCCCAAGTACAATCATCTAATTGAATTGTACGAGCGCCAGCGTCATATAAATCACGAATAACTTGTTGGTAAGCTTTTGCTACATCGTTAACTAATGCTTCTTCACTAGAATATACTGCTTGAGTGGCTTCAATGTTTTCTGGGCGATATAATTCAGCAAGTAATTGAGCTGGTGCTGGGAAAGTTTGTTTTGCTTCAATACCTTCGGACACATGATCACGAACAAACTTAAAATCCTCAACAAACGGATGATTTTCACCTGAAACTGGTCCTGATAATCGAGCTGTTTCGGCACGAGTATACTCACCGTGGAATTGATAACCACCGTCGTTAACTTTTTCAACCCCGTTTAAGCCCCAGAAGAAATCAAGATGCCACCAACTACGGCGAAACTCACCATCTGTCACTGCTTTAAGTCCAACTTCTTCTTGTTTTTTGATTAATTCAATAATGAATTTATCTTCAACGTCTTTTAACTCTGCTTGTGTAATTTTTCCTTCAGCAAACTGTGCTCTAGCTGCTTTTAATTCCTCTGGTCTTAAGTAACTTCCTACAACATCATAGCGAAATGGTGAACGTGTGCGTTTTGTAAAAGTAGTCATGTGTGTTCCTCCTAATATTTTAAATCATATAATCAAAGAATTTATGGTAATAAAAAAATCCGCCCCTTTGTTATAAAAACAAAGGGACGGATTATCCGTGTTACCACCCTAATTTACAATCGTTTTACAACGATTGCCTCAACAATACCAGACAAACTAACTCTATCTGAGATTCGGCAATGTAACGGTTGCACCCGTCTAGATAGCGTTAACCATGCTAGCCACTTAGAGCTCATCTTCCTTACCTTTAACTAGACCCTTTCTCACCAGCCGGGCTCTCTTTACATGTCTTCAGTAAGTACTCTTCTCTTCGATGTGTTTCTTTAAATCTTGATTAGTATTTGATTATAATTTAACTCTTAAATAAGAATAAGTCAAGTGAAATCTTTCCGTTATCTCATAATTCTTTGTGAGAATTTTATGAATACGCATCTTTTCACTCCATCAGGGAATTCATTGAAGCCATGGGAACTTCTTCAGCTCTTTACAAAAATCTTTTTTTGTAAAGGAGCTTACGATTCGACTACCTATTGATTCTGTAACTCACTTCGTTCGTACAGAATCTAATGTGGTAGTTCGTCCTTTGCATGGCTCATGAATTCCCTGCTGTCGCTTCAATATGCTGAGTAGTAATTTAATGAAATATACTATTTAAAAATAATTATGACAGAGTTAGTTTATGAAAGTGAGAAGGGTGAGGTACCGTAGTAACAGGACGACTGGACGCACTTGAAACCGTTGGAGCAGAGCGACGTAAGGGGTCAGTAGGACAGCGAGGCGGAAGATAAATCACTCGACGAAAGTCGATAGGATTAGCTGAAGGCGTTCCACTACGGTCACCGAAAACTTCGCACTGAAATAAACTTAACGAACCTGTTTACCTACCCAAACCGATGTTATATCTCTCAAGTTAATTGACTCGTTTATGAAAGTGAGAAAGCTGAGGTACCGTAGTAATAGGACGACTGGACGCACTTGAAACCGTCGAAGCAGAACGAAGTAAGGGTTCAGTAGGACAGCGAGGCGGAAGATAAATCACTCGACGAAAGTCGACGGGATTAGCTGAAGGCGTTCCACTACGGTCACCGAAAACTTCGCACTGAAATAAACTTAACGAACCTGTTTACCTACCCAAACCGATGTTATATCTCTCAAGTTAGATGTCATATCTCTCAAGTTAATTGACTCGTTTATGGAAGTGAGAAGAGTGAGGTACCGTAGTAACAGGACGACTGGACGCGCTTGAAACCGTAGGAGCAGAGTGACATAAGGGGTCAGTAGTTCAGCGAGACGGAAGCTCAATCGCTCGACGCAAGTCGATGGGATTAGCTGAAGACGTTCCACTACGGTCACCGAAGACTTCTCACTGAAATAAACGAAAACACCCCAAAATAAAAAGGACCCGACATCGTCGGATCCTTGATTAAAAATAAGCTTAATTCATTTGAGATTTTACTTGTTTGATGTGATTTAACGCTTTTTCTTTACCTAAAACTTCAATCACGCTTGGTAAATCTGGTCCATGCATTTGTCCGCTGACAGCGATACGAATTGGCATGAATAACTTACGCCCTTTGACACCCGTTTCTTTTTGAATTTCTTTCGTTAACGGTTTAATGTTTTCTGAAACAAACTCAGCTGTTGGTAAAGCCTCTAATTTCTCAGCCATTGCGTCGATAACAACAGAAGCAGTCTCTTGACTTAACTCTTCTTTCGAAGCTTCGTCAATGTGTAAATCATCATTGAAGAATAAACTAGATAAATCAACGATTTGTGCCCCATATGACATTTCATCGTGATATAAGCTCACTAATTTACGTGCCCATTCGATTTCTTTCTTATCAGGCTCACCATCAATTAAACCAGCTTCTTGTAAATGAGGTAATGATAAATCAACAATCTCATCTAAGCTTGCAGCTTTAACGTAAGTATTGTTAATCCACTCTAATTTCTTCGCGTCAAACGCAGCTGGAGACGTTGATAAACGATCAACATCAAAGATTTCGATAAATTCTTCTTTAGAGAAGATTTCATCTTCACCTTTTGGTGACCAACCTAATAAAGTAATAAAGTTAAACATTGCTTCTGGTAAGTAACCTAAACGACGGTATTGTTCGATGAATTGTAAAATTCCACCATCACGTTTACTTAATTTTTTGTTAGTTTCACTGTTAACAATTAATGTCATGTGACCGAAGTTTGGATATTCCCAACCAAACGCATCATAAATCATCATTTGTTTTGGAGTATTTGCAATATGGTCGTCACCACGTAAAACGTGAGAAATTTCCATAAAGTGGTCATCCACAGCAACAGCAAAGTTATAAGTAGGCATACCATCTTTCTTTTGAATAACCCAGTCACCTGAGATATTTTTTGATTCAAAGCTTACTTTCCCTTTAACCATATCTTCAAATTCATAGACTTCGTCTGCAGGAACACGGAAGCGAATCGCTGGAACACGTCCTTGCGCTTCATATGCGTCGCGCTCTTCTTGAGTTAAATTAGAGTGTTGTCCGCCATAGTGTGGCATTTCTCCGCGTGCACGTTGTGCTTCACGCTCAGCTTCTAATTCATCTTCAGTCATATAACATTTGTATGCTTTATCTTCTTCGATTAATTGATCGATTAATGGTTGATAAATACTTAGACGTTCAGATTGACGGTATGGACCATATTCACCCGGGTTTAATGGGGATTCATCCCAATCAATACCTAACCAGCTTAAGTTATCTAACTGGCTTGCTTCACCATAATCTAAGTTACGGCGAGTATCTGTATCTTCCGTTCTAATTATAAATTCTCCCCCGTTATGGCGAGCAAATAAATAATTGAATAACGCTGTACGCGCATTCCCAATATGTAATTCTCCTGTTGGACTTGGTGCATATCTTACACGAATTTTAGAACTCATTCGATTCAAACTCCTTTTATCTTTAATTTAATTTTATTTACTTTCAATTCTACCACTTGAATGTGTAGGTTTTGCAAAAATCATACGCCCTGCTGCTGTTTGAATGGTACTTGTGACTACAACAGAAATACGTTCATTCATAAAGTGCTGTCCTTCTTCGACAACAATCATTGTACCATCTTCTAAATAGGCTACCCCTTGTTTACGTTCAGTACCCGCTTTAATCACTAATACATCTAATTCCTCGCCAGGGATTAATACAGGTTTAACTGCATTCGCTAATTCATTGATATTAAATATTGGAATTGCTTGGAATTCAGCCACTTTATTCAAGTTGAAATCATTCGTCACAATCGCTGCATCAATTAATTTAGCTAAGCGAACAAGTTTACTATCGACTTCATCAATATCTTCGAAGTCCCCCTCATAAAATTCAATCGGTACTACTTCATTTTTCTGCAATTCATTCAATATGTCAAGTCCGCGGCGTCCTTTGGCACGTTTTAATGAATCAGCAGAGTCGGCAATATATTGTAACTCTTGAAGAACAAAGTTTGGTATCACTAACACACCTTCTAAGAAGTTTGTGTGAACGATATCCGCGATCCGCCCATCAATAATAACACTCGTATCGAGTAATTTATACTTTCTAAACGTCTCATCTGCCTTACGTTCTAACACTTGATTGTCTGAACTTTCCTCTTTTTCGCCTACTGGCTTGCTAAACTGTCCAATGAAATTCTGCCACTCTTCTTTACGACTAGTTGCTGTATTATAACCTACTAAGGCAAGTGTCACTGATAATACGACGGGTAAAACTTCTGAAACAAAAGGAATATTTAATGATGCAAAAGGCAGAGCAATTAAATACCCTAAGATTAAACCGATTAAAATCCCAATTAAACCTAAAACAAGGTTTGAAATTGATAATTGATTAATTTTTTCCATAAGTCGTTTCACTGATTTTTCTATTAGTGGGGCTGTCAATGTACCCAATAAAATGAATAATAGACCGAAAATAATAGCATTAATATAAGGATTACTTAAGTAACTTAAACGAATATTTAAATTAGCCCACAAATGCGGACCAACAGATACCCCAAAACTTAATCCAATAATAATGGATAAAAATATAATAATTCTCTTATACATTATGTCACCTCCTAATCATATTTTGACTCTTAATAATCTTACTTTCACGTAGTTAGCGTGGAAATACTTTTCTTACAGCTTCTTGAATGGTTTTGACAGGAACAATTTCAATGTCAAAAACATCTTTTAAATCTTGGTAATTATTCATTGGAATAAAGACCCGTTTAAAACCTAATTTAGCCGTCTCTTTCAGACGTTCTTTGATTTGACTCACGCGACGGATTTCTCCAGTCAGGCCAATCTCACCAATATAACAATCATCCACTTGCGTGGGCTTATTCCAATAACTTGAAGCGATACTCATCGCAATCGCTAAATCGATGGCAGGCTCATCTAATTTAATTCCACCCGTAATCTTGAAGAAAGCATCTTGGTTTTGAACTAGGAGACCACAATGTTTCTCCATGACTGCTAGTAACAGTGATATACGTTGATAATCAATCCCGCTCGCTGTTCGCTTAGCAGTCCCATAGACTGTCGGTGTCATGAGTGATTGAACTTCGGCTAAGATAGTCCGTGTCCCTTCTAAGGCCGCAACCACCGTTGATCCTGTTGCTCCAGGAATTCGTTCTTCCAAGAAGAGTTGTGACGGATTTCCAACTTCTTTCAATCCAACGTCTAACATTTCAAACACACCGAGTTCATTTGTTGATCCGAAACGGTTTTTTACTGCTCTAAGAATTCTAAAACGGTTATGCTTCTCACCTTCAAAGTATAAGACCGTATCTACCATATGTTCTAACATACGTGGTCCAGCAATATTACCCTCTTTCGTCACGTGACCGACAATAAAAATTGCAATTCGGTTTGACTTAGCAATACGCATTAAAGTAGCAGTCGCTTCACGGACTTGTGACACAGAGCCAGCAACGCCAGTATGATCAGGAATTGACATCGTTTGAATCGAGTCAATCACAACCATGTCAGGTTCTAAGCGCTGGATTTCACGGGCAATTAAAGCTAAATTCGTATCCGCTAACAAGTAGAAATTATCGTTATTTAACTCTAAACGTTCCGCACGCATCTTAATTTGTGAGAAACTTTCCTCTCCTGTCACATACAAAATCTTTTGCTTCTGAGCAAGTTGCATCGCGACTTGTAGGAGGAGTGTTGATTTACCAATCCCTGGATCCCCACCAATTAATACGAGTGAACCTTCGACAACTCCGCCACCGAGGACCCGGTCAAACTCTTGAAAGTCTGTACTCATTCGATCTTCTTGAGTATATTCTATTTCGTCCAATTTCAGAGCGCTACCTTCTTGGCGTTGCTTCGATGTTTGGACATTTATTTGGTCTTTACCCTCTGCAGCAACAATATCAGCTGGTTTTTCTTCCATCTGATTCCATGCACCACAACTCGGGCATTTACCTAGCCATTTAGGAGATTCATAGCCGCAGGCTAAACATTCATACATTATTTTCTTTTTAGCCACGATTGTCCTCCTTTTATTTATTCAGTGTCTGAAGAACCAAACCCACCTGTACGTTGAGTTAAGCCACCTTCATCTCCATCTGTTTTTAAGAACTTCGTAAAGATTCCTTGAGCAATACGATCACCCTTTTGAATCGTGAAGTCTGTTAAACCATAATTAATGAGTTGAACATAAATATGTCCTTCGTTTTTCTCATTATCATAATAATCTTGATCAATGATTCCGATACTATTCGGTAAGCTTAAAAAGCGTTTAAGAGGATTGCTTGAACGGTTAACAATTTGTAAGTATTCATCCTCTTGCATATATGATTTAAGTCCTGTTGGCACTAGCGTTGATTTCAAAAGAGATGTATTTTCCTCTGCCTCAGTTGGCTTTGCTGGTGCGATGTTAAAGATTTTTCTGAATTCATCAGCAAAATAACCGAGTAATTGCTTCACCATACTTGGAATCACAATTGTCTCGGCTGATTCGATATCGTACCCTGCCGCATGTGTTGTTGAGCGTTGTGGAATTTGGATATCTTTATCATGATACGCTTTGACTACTTCAAAGCCACGTAATTTTTCTTCTGTCATGGTCGTCCTCTTTCTATCAGTTTCTTATATTCTATTCTATCAAATTTTAGCCACTAAATGGAGACTAAGCATTTCTTTTTCTATGATTAATTTATGAACGTCTCCCTATAAAGTATCATAATATGTTGAACAATTTATGAACTTCTTTATATTCGGTCTAAAGTGAAGTTTACTCACTCAAATAAAAAACCAAAAACCCGCTTGTTTGTTAGATGTAGCTGGTACAAATTATACGCTAATCTGTCTAACAAACATACAGGGTTTTGGTTTTTATATTGTCTTTTAAGTGACTTATATTATTTGTTTAAATGTTCTTCAATATCTCGCGGTGCCCAAACTGAAATTGAACCACCATTTACAGGGAAAGTTCCCCAACCGTCATCTTCAATAGTTACTTCTCCGTCATGATGACCTAAGTAGTCAACAAACACTTCACCTGGCTTGGCAGTTGACACTTGCATGCGTTTCTCTCCACCACTATTGTTACTAATCACTGCAGCTAAACCATCTGGAAAAGTTTCATTCCCTTGACGAGTCCAGCCAACAACATGCGCATCATCAAAATAATCATATTGCTCACCATAAGCAAACGTACGGCGAATATATAATAATTTATCGATGATTTCTTGGAAACTTGTTTGACCAAACTCACCTTCGACACCGTAATAATCTCCATAGAAGACCGTAGGTAAGCCGGATTCACTTAGGAGTATAATACCATAAGCAAGCGGTTTGAACCAATCTTCAACAAAGCTTTCTAATGACTGCCCATGTTGCGTATCATGATTCTCAACAAAGGTTACTGCATTCCACGGATTTTCTTTCATCAGCGTTCCATCAAAGATTCGACTTAAATCATAAGACTCCCCTTGTTTACTCGCATCAAAGAAGTTCATATGAAGTTTTACATCTACTAAATCAAAGCCATATTCAATATCTTCTAGATAGTCTACTTTTGATTCATAATCTGCTACCCAATATTCTCCGAATACGTAGAAGTTTTCTGCCCCCATTGCATCCGTTAAGATAGATACTAAATCTGCCACAACTTTTCTGTCGATATGCTTAATCGCATCCAATCTGAATCCAGATATACCAGTGGTTTCAATGAACCAACTCGCCCAATCTTTAACATTTTGAATGACTTCAGGGTGATCAAAATCAATGTCAGAAAACATTAAAAAGTCGAAATTCCCTTTTTCGCCATCAACATCTTCATTGTCGGCCCAACCTTTATTCTCACCTTGGATTTGGAAGATTCCTGTCTCGTCATTACGCGCATCATAATCGAGCCCTGAGAAATGATACCAATGCCATTCAAAATCATTGTATTTTTTATTACGTCCTGGGAAATTAAAATGCGTGTAGCCTTCAATTTCATAAGGTTCAGAAATCGGTTGTTGGCGATTTTCTGGATCCATTTTCATTACAGTAAAGGTCTCTTTTTTATCTCCATTTGCCTTATGGTTCAAGACGATATCTGCAATTGGCTTAATGCCGTTCTCTTTCAACGCATTAATAGCATCTAAATATTCATCTTTTGTTCCGTATTTAGTTCTAACACTTCCGTTTTGGTCAAATTCACCTAAATCAAAAATATCATAGACACCATAGCCTGCATCATTTGTCCCTGTTGCTTTAAAGGCTGGTGGCATCCAAACCGACGTAATCCCAATTGAAGCTAAGTGTTTTGCGTCATCTTTTAAACGTTGCCAATGTTTTCCGTCATCTGGCAAGTACCATTCGAAATACTGCATTAATACACTGTTTAAATTATTCATTGTATACCTCGCTTCTTTTAAGATGATATTGAAATTATATTTATTTTACCATAATATTCCAAAAGCAAACATTAATAGGCATTATTGAAAATAATTTACCTTTCTTTGGTATAATCAATTAAAGGAGCAGTGATGTATGATGATTACAGAAAATGATAAAAAATATTTAAATCGTTGTGTTGAATTAGCGCAATTAGCCTTAGAAAAAGGCGATGAACCGTTCGGTTCGGTCCTTATTTCTGAAGATGGGGAAACTTTATTTGAAGATTATAATCATGTCTCGGGCGGCGACCATACACAACATCCCGAATTTGCGATTGCGCGCTGGGCTGCGCAAAATATGAAACCAGAAGAAAGAGCAAAAGCAACTGTCTATACTTCGGGTGAGCATTGTCCAATGTGTTCAGCTGCCCATGCTTGGGTTGGTTTGGACCGGATTGTCTATGCAAGTTCTTCGAAGCAACTAGCAACCTGGCTAGAAGAACTTAATGTGGACCCATCGCCTGTTTATAACCTACCGATTGAAGAAGTCATCCGCGACGCAAATGTTGATGGCCCTGATCCAGACTTAGCTGAAGCTGTTCGTCAATTGCATATTCAACTTCATTCCCAATAACCCATTCACGAAACCCTTTTCATTGAGTTTGAAACTTAATTCCGTTATCGTGTTGATAAGAGGAGTGATAGTTATAAATTACAAACGCTTTGATCAAACCATCGTTTTACGTTTAGACCGCGGAGAAAAGGTAAAAGAATCCATTCAAGCGGTTTGTGAAAAAGAAAATGTAACGCTCGCAACAGTGAATGGTATCGGAGGCTTAGATAGTGCTTCGATTGGCATTTATAATTTTGACACTTCGGATTATAAGATTAATGAATTTAATGAGTTTTTAGAGTTAACTTCCTTGCTAGGTAACGTCACTCAAATGGATGGCGAATATTATGGGCATTTCCATGCAATTGTGGGTAATAGTAAAGGCGATGCTTTTGCTGGAGATTTAGATGAAGCCGTTATTGGTGCTGCAGGCGAAATCTTTATCCATATTATTAACGGCACCGTTGAACGTTCCGTCGATGACGAAACGGGTCTAAACGTATTAAACTTTGATAAATAAACAAAATAGCAAGGCTGCTTCATTTGAGCGTGAGGTGACCCCCGTAAAGTTAGATTTTTAACTCTAACTTTCGGGGGTCACCTCAATACTATGTTCCTTTTTATTTAGAAATGATCTCTATCGGAGTCTACATCTTCTAAACTAGTGAATGAATCCTTAGCTTTAGGAGTATCTGTCTTTGGGATGACTGAAAAAGTTCCGTCCGTTTCAAGAACAACTGCTTGGACATCGTCTAGTATTGCTTGACCATCTGAACGAACGACCTGTAAAATTTCACTTTTGGTCACACGTTCCTTTTTTAATGCCCATTCATCGAATCTTCCATTATAAAATAGTAATCTGGGTGTAGCCTTCACTAAGCTATTAACTAAATCTGAACGAACCGACAACCAACTCGTTATCATTTGTAAGAATAACAAGAGTGAAAATGCCATAATCCCATCCAACAGTGCTAAGTTTTCGTCTGTTAATATTGAAGCGAGAATAGAACCTAGAGCTACAGTAACAATAAAATCAAAAGAATTCATTTTTGATAAGCTTCGTTTTCCTGTAATTCTCAAAACAAAAATAACTAATAAATAAGCAAGGGTTCCAACAATTAAAACGCGAGCGAATGAATAAGTGTCACCTAGAAACATCTATACATCAATCCTTTCATTTAAAAATTAAAACACCCTCTAAGTTTATTGTTGATATCTTCTTAGAGGGTGCGAGTTATTTATGATACTAATCATCTAACAAATTATTTATTTAAAAAGATCAAATAAACTGCCTAACAATCCACTGTCATTTTTCTGGGTGTTAGTAGAATCTGTTAAGTTGCTAAATAAATCACCCAGTAAACCATCTGATTTTGATTGGTCATTTGTATTGAAATCTCTAGCACGCATAGCTGCTTCGCGCGTTAAGTTTTGAGTTTCTTTTTGTACACCTTGGGCATCTAAATTTTGCTGTCTCTTACGATCCGCTAAATATTTAATTGCAATAGGTGCTAAAATAGCCATTGTTCTTTTTACCGTATCGGGATTGACACCTAAGCGGTCAGCCAACGAATTATTTACTTCTTCTTGCTCATTATTAAATACGTGCCCAACAATTTTTTGTCCATCTTGGGGATCAACATTCTTTGAAAATTGATTGAATGACTCATAGTTGTTTCTTTCTTGATGTTGATTCAACGCTTGGTTAAAAGATTCTAACCCTTATTGATGTTGGTTGTTACGATTCATTCCTTGTAAAAGCAGTGGCAATCCAATGGAGGCAATTTTAGCAAAATCATTCGTATCTACACCAGCTTTACTTGCTAAATTTTTTCCTTCTTCATGTTGGTCTGGTTGCATTAAAGTACCCATTAAATTTCCCATATCGTTAAATAATGACATCTTGTATTCCTTCTTTCTGTTCTATTTTCTATTTTTTCGTCAACTAAATCGTATAGAAAATGAACGACATAATTCAACTCATATGCTTAAGTAAAAGAGTTACAAAGGAACTTTCATCCATTATCTTCTTTTGCGCGCTTTACGAACTTTCAATGTTTTACCTTTAATCGTGCGGTTTTGCATTTCAGAAATGACATGAGGGCCCTTTCCATTTAAAATATCTACATAAGTCACATTTTCCTGAATCGTGATAATGTCGATATCTTCGGCTGTCATTCCTTTAATATTCGTTAAAGTGCCGACAAAATCAATAGCTCGTAATTTTTTCTTCTTGCCACCATTGAAATAAAACTTGGTAATGTTCTTATTTAATTCTTTATTTCTTGCGGCTTTTGGTGTGACTCGTGTTTGTATTTTCTTTTCAAAAGACGATTTTGCTCGATTGACCGCACGTTCGTTAGGTGTAAAAACTTCAGTAAGCTCATAGTTACCTTCGAAGGTATAGTCACAAATTTCTTCCCAACGTCTTTGATCTTGATTACTTACCATCGTTAAAGTCAATCCTGTTTTCCCAGCTCGACCCGTTCGTCCTGATCGATGTATAAAGCTTTCTTTTTCAAAGGGAACATCATAGTTTATCACGTGTGTCACATGATCAATATTAATTCCTCGAGCAGCTACATCAGTCGCTACTAAATAGCGCAGTTTGCCAGAACGGAACTCATTCATGACAGCTAAGCGGTCATTTTGTTCCATACCCCCGTGTAATTTATCGACAGGTAAATCGGCTTTAAATAAATAATCAACAACCGAATCTACCGTATCTTTTGTATTACAAAAAATTATACAGGCATCTGGATTTTCAATCGTTAATAAGTCGAGTAATAATTTTTCTTTTGAAGAACTTTCCACATGAATAAATGAATGTAAAATTTTAGGTGTGTTTTCTACTGACGATTCCATTCGGACAGAAGTTCGATCGGAACGCATATACATACTGACTAAACGTACAATTTCTGAAGGCATAGTCGCAGAAAACAGCATGGTTTGGCATTCTTTTGGCAGGTAATCCATTACTTCCTGGACTTGGTCAATAAATCCCATATTCAACATTTCATCCGCTTCATCTAAAACCAGATGACGGATTTTATCGACAACTAAAGTTCCTTCTCTTAAATGTTCCAATAGACGACCTGGGGTTCCAACAACCAGGTGACTTTTTTGTTTCAACTCGGATTGTTGTGTTTTAAAAGAGGATTTTCCAAATACTGCTGTTACCTTGATTCGTTTTAATCGGCCAATATTCATAATATCTTCTTTCACTTGAAGAGCCAGTTCTCGGGTAGGTACCAAAATAAGGGCTTGAGGTTTATTCTCTTCCCACTCTGCTAGTTCACAAAGCGGAACTCCAAAAGCAACGGTTTTACCACTACCTGTTTGAGATTCGACGATAATATCTTGCTTCGCTAATGCCAGTGGGATGACTTTTTCTTGAACTGGAGTCGGCTTATAGTAACGAAGGCTTGTTAGTCCTTGTTCAATTTCAGCGTTAAGCTTAAACGATTTAAACGATGTCATTGTAATATTTTCCTGCTTTCTTTTTCTTCAATAGGCTAGTATAACAGATACCAATTGAATTTCATCTAAAATAATAGTCTCAAAGTCTATGTTTTAACTTTGAGCCTTCAGTGACTATAACAACTCTTCCAGTACTTCTAATCCGTAATTGGCTAAAAATGCACTATACATTAGTTAAATGAGAATAGGCTTTTATTCAGGATTATAAAAAGTATAACCATATTTAGTCCTTTCCATCTGCTATTATCTAAGTTCATTCTTCCGACTCTTCTTCTAGATAAATATTATTTGTCTACATGGTTCTTTGTTGCCCTTACGCATAATAAAAGCAATTTTAATTTCGACTAGACCCTTTTTAAGAACTTTTTTCTTAAAAAACATCGATTCAAATGATTAATCACTTAGATCCCGACAAATTCCCGATTAAATAAAATGCCTCTAAGTACAATTTATGCTAGACTATAAGAAGAATACATTGGAGGATGATATTATGGACCAAGTACTTGTTGAGATTTGTTTACGTGTTAGAGATATCGATGCGACTTAAGACTTCTATACGAATTTATTCGATTTTGAAATAGCTAGTCGTCGAGAATTTCCAGAATCAATGAAACATATATTATTAGCTGAAATCAAACAAATGACAAATAACTTTTTTAACTATAATTAATAACTCAATTTTAATACCAATCCCACTTATCCTTACTTTCTTTATAGGTGCCTGGCTAGATATTTAATAATTAGTGAAGTTAATAGATACTCAAAAACCCGCTAGCAGAAATTTGCTGGCGGGTTTCTTCATTACACTTAATTAAATTCAACTGCTACTCCAAAGTGATCGCTCACGACGGGTTCTTTTTTGCCATCAAAAACAACTCGGCAATTTTTAACTTCTCCCGGGTAATCCGTAAAGATATAATCGATTCTTTTTTCATCCGTATGGCCTTCCCATCCGTCAATAGCACTCAAAACGGTTGCAGATCCAATCTTTTCTTCTGCCTGAACATAGGCATCTTTTAATTGAGGAGCCGTCGTTTTTATATAGTCATGACCTTCATCTCTAAGCCTCGCCTCGTTATTAAAATCACCCATAAAAAGATGAATCTTCTGACTCTCTTTTTCAATATGAGGAAGCGTATTATCCCATTCATACTTGAATAAATGATCACCTGATGGATCTAACCACCAAGAGTAGTGGCATGAAAAGACTACCCATTCTTTACCTTCAAGGCTTACATTACCTTTTAGAACTCTTCTGGTGTAGTGATTCGCATAATCTGATATTTCAGACACTAAGAAACTTTCTGGACTGAAAGATGTTTTGGATAAAATAGCCACACCTTCATCGTACACATCATAGCCAATATGATTGGCTGTCCAACTCCAATAGTAATGAAGTCCACGCTCTTTTAGCAACTGAACGATGAGATATGCAAAGTTATCTTCCTTTATAGCAACAGGATACATTTCTCCAGAAGCTTGGATAAATAAATCGTCCACAATTTCTTTCGCTTCCATCGTTTGATTAATTTCCTGAAGAGCGATAATTTGAAAATCTTCTTTGGTAATATAATCAACGATTTGTCTTAATTTTAATTCTGGATCCTCTTCCATCCATGAATGCGTATTCAGTGTTAAAACGTTCAATTTATTTCTCCATTCTAACCTATGTTTCTTTCATTCACTCGACCAATCTCTGTATCTTCGGAGATATCATTCGTTTGAATGAACTCAAAGTCTTGATTTTCTGTCAAGTTCGTAAAAACAACCATGATAGTGGTATCTTTTTCTGCTTTTTTAATCGAAGCCAAGTCCATTTCAGCTATTTTATCTCCTGCAATGACTTCTTGACCTTCTTCAACAAAGATTTCAAAACCTTCACCTTCTAATTCAACTGTATCTATTCCTAAATGAATAAGTACTTCAATTCCACTTGCTGTTTCAATACCAATTGCATGTTTGGTTGGGAAGACATTTTGAATTGTACCATCTACTGGAGAGACGACTGTATTTGATGAAGGGTTCACTGCATAGCCGTCACCCATCATTTTCTGAGCAAATACTTCATCATTTACTTCAGTAATCGGAAGCACGTCACCTTTTGCTACAGGGAAAATTGCTGTTGCGAGTCCTTTTGAATCTGTAGCCACTACTTCCTTTTCATCCATTTCAGGTGTTTCATCAAGTTTAGATTCTGGAATAGGTGCATTAGAGCTCAATACATCCATAATATCAGATTTTAAGACATCTGCTTTCGGTCCATAAACTGCTTGAACTCCTTTATTTTTCTTCACAAGCCCCATTGCGCCTGCTTTTTTCCAAGCGTTCTCGTCTCCAACAGAATCAATATCATTAACAGAAACACGTAAGCGAGTCATACAAGCATCTACATCTGAAATGTTTTCTTTACCACCTAATAAGTGAATAATATCATACACTTGTTGTGTAGCATCTACAGGCTCTCCATTTTCAGATGCTACTTCTCCACCTTCGTAATTTCCATTACGTCCTGGTGTTGCATAATTGAATTTCTTAATTAAGAAGTTTGCAATAAAGTAAGTCAATATTCCGAATAGAAGGGTTACCCAAACAAAGTTAATTAAATCCATACCTAGTCCCGCACGAATCGCTAATGGCGTACGTGTAAGCAATTCAATGTTACCAAACGAGTGAACACGTAAGTTTACGATATCAGCCATCGCAAATGCTCCTCCTTGGATTACCGCATAAACGACATACAAAGGCATAGCTGCGAACATAAACATAAACTCAAGTGGTTCTGTAACACCTGTTAAAAATACAGCTAAAGCAGCTGATACATACATTGATTTATGTGTTTTTCGTTTGTCTTTATCGACATTTTTATACATGGCATAAGATAGACCCATTAAGATACCTGATGATCCAATCATTTGTCCGACTTTAAAACGAGCAGGGACTACATTATTAAATAATGCTTGATAAGTTGCTGTATCACCAGCAGCATCTAAGTTAATTAAATCTCTTACCCATGCTAACCATAGCGGGTCTTGACCGAATACCATAGCACCCTGCTGTGCACCAGTTAATACTTCATAGGTTCCTCCAAGAGGTGTGTAGTTAATTGGAATAGTTAACATGTGGTGTAAACCAAATGGTAATAATAGACGCTCTAATGTACCAAATAAGAATGGAGCTAAGACTGGAGCTGATTCTTGTGATCCAGCAATCCATACACCGAAACTATTAATACCACTTTGAATAAATGGCCAAACAATCGCTAATACAATTGAAGCAATTAAAGACCATAAGATAACAACAAATGGTACAAATCGTTTTCCGTTAAAGAAGGATAAGGCATCGGGTAGTTTTCTAAAATTATAATATTTATTGTAAGCAACCGCTCCCATAAATCCCGCAATAATACCGACGAAAACCCCCATATTTAAAGCTGGTGCCTCTAAAACACTAACAAAATAACCATCAATTGGTATTTCTGCTCCAAATAATGTTTGTGTTACTGCATTTGGGTCAGCTAACATTTCACTGGTTACGCCAAAAATCGCTCCTGTAATTCGGTTAATTAGAATAAAACTGATCCCGGCAGCAAAGGCACCCCCAGCTCTATCTTTTGCCCAACTTCCACCGATTGCTAATGCAAATAAGATATGTAAGTTTCCAATAATTGCCCAACCAATATTCTCAATCACACTACCAATCGAAATCAAAGCTTGCATATCTGGATTAATTAGAGGAAGTGATCCACCAATACTAATCATTAATCCTGCAGCTGGCATAACAGCAATAACGCCCATTAAGGCTTTCCCGAATTTTTGCCAAAATTCAAAATTAAATATTTTTTTCATCTTTCTTCTCCTTGTCTTCTTTTATTTTTTATATTCGCCAATTGTAAAATTAAGCTAGACAACTAAAACAGCCATTTGTGGTACACTCAACTTGTAATTCCGACCAAAGAATACAAAGGAGTGACCACAAATGACCTACACCCATCTTACCACGGATGAACT
>NZ_JBGQQX010000035.1:0-25908 GCF_045528525.1 Ruoffia sp. FAM 26255
TAAGATGTGTGTATGGATTCATAGCTTTCTCCTTCTAATAGTTGGTTGGTACATCTATTTTATAGGAAAACTATGGATCTTTTTTTATTTTATTATTGTTGTTGCACTTAAATTGTAAATTCGTCACGAATATAATAATGATAAAATAAGCTTTAACATTAATTTATCATCATCAAGTTATTAGATTTAAAAAATATTTTTATTTATAAAACCATATAAAGCGCTACCGAGAAATTCAAAGAACAATATAATATAATATTTAAAAATTATAAAACGCTTTTAAAGACTATCCTGAAGCGTTTTATGGATTTTTATCTAATAAAATTAAAATAAAATTAAAAATAAACTTGATAATCTAATCTAAAACAGTTAATATATTATATATAAATAAGAATTACTAATTGGAGGTTGGTTTTATGAAAAAATCTTTTAAAAAGTCATTTGCACTAGCAACAACGGCCCTTACTTTATCAACTGTATTTGCAGCTCCAGCTGCTAACCTAGTTCACGCACAAGAAGAAGGCGAAGGAGATGTTTTAGATTTCTCTCCTACTGCTGTAAACGAAGGTGAACCCATCGAAGGTGGAACTTTACGTTATGCCTTAGTATCTGATACAACTTTCGCTGGTGTTTTAAATAACATGTTATATCAAGGACAACCAGATTCATCTATTATTGGTTTTATTAACCCTGGTTTATATGGATACGATGAAAACTTTGCAATTGATAACTCAGGTTTCGCTGATGTAGAGTTTGATCAAGAAAACAAACAAGTGACAATTACAATTCCAGAAGGAACAACTTGGCATGATGGTGAAGAAGTCACAATTGATGATGTCATCTTCCCTTATTATGTTATCGGTAACCCAGAATATACGGGTATCCGTTACGGAACTGACTTCCAAAACGTTGTAGGTATGGAAGAATATCACAACGGAGATGCTGAAGAAATTTCAGGATTAGAACGTGTGGATGACTATACATTAACAGTTACATATCACAACTATAATAACTCATTATTACAAGCTGGTGGGGGTGTTTCTAGTTATATCGAACCTGAACACTTATTAGGTGAAGTACCAGTAGCTGAATTAGAAGATAGTGAATATGTTCGTACGAATCCTGTTGGATTTGGTCCATTCCAAATCGAATCGATTACACCAGGTGAGTCAGTAACATTCTCTGCTTTTGACGATTACTATGATGGTCGTCCTAACATTGATGAAGTTATTCTTGAAGTTGTTAACCCAACAACAATTGTCTCAGAATTAAAAGCTGGAAATTATGACATTGCGTCACTACCAGCTGACCAATATGATACTTACGCTGATGCTACTAACTTCCAAAGTGTTGGATTCTTAGAGAACGCAATTACATACATTGGGTTTAAATTAGGAACTTGGGATGCTGAAAAAAGCGTAGTCGTACCAGATTCAGAACGAGTAACAATGAATAAAGCGTTACGTCAAGCGATGGCTTACGCAGTAGATAATAATGCTATCGCAACTAAATTTTATTCAGGTATTCGTCAAGCAGCAAATACTATGATTACACCTAATTTCACGGATTATCATAATGCAGATCAAGAAGGATATGATTATGATCCTGAACAAGCAAAACAAATATTGGCTGATGCTGGTTTCGTAGATAACGATGGAGACGGCTTTGTTGAAAATCCAGATGGTGAAGCATTCACATTAGGATTTGCGTCAATGTCAGGAGGAGAAACGGCTGAGCCAATTGCACAATATTACATGCAAGCATGGGGTGAGGTCGGAATCGACGTTCAATTAGTTGATGGACAACTAATGGAATTTAATTCATTCTATGAGCGTCTAGGAGCTGATGATCCAGCTATCGATGTTTACCAAGCTGCATTAGGAGTAGGTGGAGATCCTAACCCAACTGGATTATGGGGTCCAAATACAGAATTCAATAGAACACGTTGGGCAACTGATGAGCATAATGAATTGCTTACAGCGATTGAATCAGATGAATCATTCGACGAAGAGTTTCGTCAACAAGCATTCTATGACTGGCAAGCGTATGCAATGGAAGAATTACCAGTAATCCCAACATTATTCCGTTATTCTTTAACAGCTGTTAATAACCGTGTAAGTAATTGGGAGACTTCAATCGGATCAGACTTAAAATGGTCAGATATCTACCTGTTAGCTGAAGAGCCAATTGCTGAATAATTATTAAGCCTATAAATTAAATTCCTTTCTGAAAAGAACCTCTTCGGAGGTTCTTTTTTACGTCTATGATGGTATACATTGAGCTTTCATGATAGAATAAGTGTTGCATTGTGAGCTACCAACATTGGTAGAAAGAAAGTAAATAGGAGGATGCTATGAGTTTATTAATAAAACATTTAGAAAATATATTAGGCATAGACATAGAAGATGAAGCGTTATTTAAACGTGCTTTTATGCATAAATCTTATGTCAATGAACAAAAACATCACTTGTTAGAGTCGAATGAACGCTTAGAATTTCTTGGCGATGCGGTGTTAGAAATTATTGTGAGTGATTACTTATATAATTTTTATCCAGAAGAACCTGAGGGAGCTTTGTCTCGTACTCGTGCGCAATTAGTTCGTGAACCAAGTTTAGCCCTGTTAGCAAGAAAAAACGACTTTCATGAGTACATTCAACTTGGTAAAGGCGAGTCGGCAAGTGGTGGTAATCATCGAGATTCAATCTTAGCGGATTGTTTTGAGGCCTTTCTAGGTGCAACATATTTGGAACAAGGTATAGACGTTGTAACTAACTTTTTAAACAAGCAATTGTTATTAAATCACCAAGATATTCTTAAACAAGTGAATTTAGATTACAAGACACTTTTCCAAGAAAAAGCTCAAACACATGGAACAGTCTTAATTGAATACCGCTTAATTTCTAAAAAAGGACCCGATCATAATCAAGTATTTGAGATGGGCTTATTTGTAGATGACAAATTAATTAGCCGAGGTAAAGGGAACAGTAAAAAACAAGCTGAAATTCAAGCGGCGAAAATTGCTTACCAACATTTAATTGGAGAGGTTTCATAATGTATCTTAGTAGAGTAGAGATGACAGGCTTTAAGTCATTCGCTGACAAAACAGTTATTGAATTTAATGAAGGAATGACCGCTGTCGTAGGTCCTAACGGAAGTGGTAAAAGTAATCTTTCGGAAGCGATTAGATGGGTATTAGGCGAGCAATCAGCTAAAAGTTTACGTGGGAATCGAATGGAAGATGTTATCTTTAATGGAACACAAGCGCGTAAGCCAGTGAATATTGCAAAAGTGACTTTAGTTTTAAACAACGAGGATCGATATTTGGATTATGATTTTAGTGAAATAAGTATTACTCGCAGTTATAATCGAAATGGTGATAGTCAATACTTAATAAACAATGAACAAGTTAGATTAAGGGATATCGTAGATTTACTTTTAGATTCAGGGTTAGGAAAGAACAGTTTTTCAATTATTTCCCAAGGACAAGTTGAGCAAATATTTTTAAGTAAGCCTGAAGAACGACGGACGATATTTGAAGAAGCTGCAGGTGTTCAAAAGTACCAATACCGTAAGACTGAAGCTGAGAGACGCTTAGATAAATCGAGTGATAACTTAAGCCGGGTTAAAGACATTATTCATGAACTCGAATTACAATTGAATCCTTTAAGAAAACAAAGAGAGACGGCGCTTCTTTATACGAGTAAGAAAGAAGAATTAAAAGAGCTAGAAGTTTCTCTATACACCCAACAAATCGAAGATTATCAAACAGGGTGGGAAGAACTTGAGGAACAATTAAAGAATATCGATATAACCATAAATAATTTAATCACGCAAAATGATACACTAAGTACCGAAATCGATGCATCTAAAAACAAACAAAACCAATTAATCAATGCGATTGATCAAAATTCAGATACATATCAAAAGTTAACGTCTCAGATTGAAAAATTAAGAGCACAACAACAGATGATTGAAAAAGATATTCAATATAGTGAAACGGAACAAGCTGATAAAGCCAATATTTATGAAGAACAAGTGGCTGAAAAGACGAGACTTGACCAAGACATCATGGAATATACAAAGCAATTACAAACCTTTGAGACAGATTTGAAAGCATTAATGGCAGAATTAAAAGAAGTCAATAAAGATATCCAAATATCTCAAGGATTGAATGCGAACCAACAAGACGAATTACGTAATGAAATGTTGGAGTATTATCAACTAGAAGCCAAGTCAAACAATGAAATTCAACAGCAGAAAGCAGTCTTAGAAAGACAAAGAGCACGTAAAGACCAGGCTGCTGAGAAAATGAATAGTACTAGCCAAGAGCTTAAAAAGCTTGAAGTAGAAGCAATAGAAGCTGAAGAAGAACTAGAGGCATTCACAGGTAGCCAAAGTGAACAAAGAACCTTGTTACAAGAATTAAGTGAGAATAACGAAAAACTCTCAAATCAACGAGATGAGTTAAGACAATTGCTCTTTAACCAAGAAAGACAAACTCAAACCATTGAAACCCGATTAAATTCACTGAAACAAATGCATGATAATTATACGGGTTACTATGCAGGTGTGCGTGCGGTTATGCAACAAGCACAACGTTTAAACGGTATTGAGGGAACGATTGCGGGTTTATTAAATGTTAAAGAAACGTATCAATTAGCTATCGATACAGCTTTAGGTGGATCAATGCAACACATTGTTGTAGCCAATGACCAATCGGCACGTGAAGCGGTTAACTACTTAAAGCAACAAAGAGCAGGACGAGCAACTTTCTTACCACGACCAAACATTAAGCCGCGTCAAATTCAAAGTTTTAAACTTTTTCAAGCGCAAGAAATGCAAGGTTTTATCGCCGTTGCTTCAGAATTAGTCAGTTATGATGCGAAAAACGAGAATATTGTCCAGAACTTATTAGGAAATACCATTGTTGCTCAAACTTTAGTAGATGCGCAAAGTATAGCGAGAGCTTTAGGGCATTCAGTAAAGATCGTAACACTGGAAGGTGACGTGTTAATGCCAGGTGGATCACTCACCGGGGGGCAACAAAAGCAAAGACAACAATCGATGCTATCGCGCCAAAATGAAATTAAACAAGCAAGCGAAGCCTATGAGAAACATCGAGAACAACTTAAAAATATTGAACTAGATTGGGAAAAAGTTTCAAAAGAGTTAGCGAACAATGAACAACAATTGAAAGAACAACGTCAACAAGTAAATCAAACAGAAGGTATCTACCAACGTTTATTCCAATCGAGTCAAAACGCTAAACAAGCATATAAACAAGCTAATAATCAAATGATTATTTTAAAAGATTCAATACGTGAATTCGACGAAGAACTTGATGAAGCGAGAAACACAATCGAACAAGCGGAACAAAATCTTGTGAAAGCAAAATCTTCGATTGAAGAATTAAATCGGATATTAGAACAACATAACCTAGATGAAGACGCCCGTCAGAAGAAATTAGCTGAGTTAGAAGAATTTAGACAGGACAAATCAACGAAAAAAGCGGTTATGGACGTTGAGATTAAACAATTAAAACAAACTTTATCAGATTTAAAGAATCAATATGAGGTAGTTAATAATTGGATTACAAATTATGAGTCGAGTAAGACATTTGGACTGTCGTCGATTGAAGAGCTCCAAGAAAAACTGGAGGAAACTTTAGACGACATTGCTAAATTAGAAAAAGAAAGCGAAAGTCTACAAAAACAAATTCAAGCCGACCGTCAAAATCGCCAAGATTTAAGTGAAACGATTAATGAAAAAGAAAGTTTACTCAATAAATCTCAAGCAAAGAGTCAACGTAGTTTCCAAACACAAGCAAAACTACAAGCCCAGATTGAAAAAAATCAAGCCTTAATTGATAATCATTTGAATCATTTAAATCAAGAATATCAATTGACCTTCGAGATGGCAAAGAAAATTGCTAAACCGATTGAATCAACAGCTGAAATCAATAAAGTAGTTAAAGAATTACGTCAGTTCATCAATAAATTAGGACCGATTAATCTTCAAGCAATTGAAGACTATGATGAGTTAAATGAACGTTATGAGTTATTAGTGGAACAAGAAGAAGATTTATTAACAGCTATGGGGCAACTGAAAGATACAATGGATGAGATGGATGTTGAGGTTACTCGACGATTTAGCGCAACATTCAAACTCATTAATGAGAAATTCCAACAAACTTTCCGAAGATTATTTGGTGGAGGTGAAGCCTCACTCGAGTTGACGAACCCCAAAGATGTCCTAACAACAGGTGTAGACATCGTTGCGCAACCACCCGGTAAGAAGAAACAAAATCTGGCCTTATTATCTGGTGGGGAACGTGCGCTAACAGCCATAGCCTTGTTATTCGCTATTCTGGAAGTAAAACCTGTACCATTTGTTATATTGGATGAGGTAGAGGCAGCTTTAGATGATGCGAACGTGTACCGCTACGGAGAATACATTAAAGAATTTAGAGAACAAACTCAATTCATCGTCATTACACATAGAAAAGGAACGATGGAGAGTGCGGACCGGCTATACGGTGTTACGATGGAACGATCAGGTATTTCGAAATTAGCCTCAGTAAAATTAAGTGAAGCGGAAGAAGCTTTATCAGAAAAAAGGAGTTATCAATGATAAAATTAATTGCCATAGATTTAGATGGAACGTTACTTAGAACAGATAAATCTTTATCAGAAGAGAACATCAATGCTATACACTACGCCCAGTCAAAAGATATTAAAGTCGTTTTATGTACAGGGAGACCATACTTAGCGATGAAAGACTTTGCCGAGAATATTGGTTTCGATGGCGACGATGAATATTTAGTCGTATTTAACGGAAGCCAAGTGATTAAAGCGAACACTGGAGAAGTTGTCGTTAATGATGTTGTTGAAACGAGCGATTTAGAGCGTTGGTATGAAGAAACGGAACGTTTAAATTTACCATTAAATCCCATTGATTCTGAATGGGTGTATGATCCAATTGAATATCCAGATGGGAAAGAGTCAACTTATACAACGCCAGCACCAAGAAAAACTGTTAGATATCATGACTTTGAAGCAGATCATACATTTAACAAGTTTGTTATTTGTACAGTTGAAGATTACTTAAATGAGCAACTACCTAAAATCAATAAAGACTTATTGGAAGAATATCAAACTGTCTTATCACATCCTTATCAATTAGAAATTGGTAAAATCAATGTAAATAAAGGGAATGCTTTAATAAAATTAGGTCAGCAGTTAAATATTAAACCGGAAGAAATGATGACCATTGGTGACCAAAATAATGATCAGACGATGATTGATATGGCTGGTTACGGGGTTGCGATGGGCAATGCTGTTCAAGAGATTAAAGACAGTGCTTCATATATCACAGATACAAATGATAATGACGGTGTAGCGAAAGCAATCTATCATTTTATTAAGTAATAGAAGTGTTATAATATAAGCAAATAAGGAGTGAGATTATGGGTATTTTTGATCGTATAAAACGTGCTTTTACCGGTGAAGACCAGGTTGTTAAAGAAGAACTGAAAGAAAAAGACACCGAGATTGTTTTTGATAAGTATGACAAGGGTATGGAAAAGACACGTAAAAACTTTTCCGAAAGAATTGCGGACTTGTTTACAAGTTTCAGAGAAATTGATGAGGATTTCTATGAAGATTTAGAAGAAGCCTTTATTGGTGCAGATGTTGGTTTCAATATGACGATTGCCTTAACGGATGCTATTCGTGATGCGATTGAAGAAGAGAATGTGAGTCGTCCTGAGGATGTTAAGCGCGTTGTTCTAGAACAAATGGTGAACATTTATGAGAAGAATGAAACGGGAACGGTCGCAATTAAAGAAAATCCTGATGGGCCCACTGTCATTCTATTTGTAGGAGTAAATGGTGTTGGTAAGACAACTTCTGTAGGTAAAATTGGTTATAACTTAAAACAAGAAGGCAAAAAAGTTATTATGGCCGCTGGAGATACTTTCCGTGCAGGTGCCATTGAACAGTTAAATGTGTGGGGAGAGCGATTAGATATTCCAGTCGTGACTGGAAAAGCCAATAGCGATCCAGCTTCAGTCGTGTTTGATGCAGTGAAACGAGCGAATGAAGAGAATTACGATTACTTACTCGTAGATACTGCCGGAAGATTACAAACTAAAGCGAACTTAATGGAAGAGTTAGCCAAAATGAAACGAATCATTGAACGTGAGAATCCAAATGGTGTTCAAGAAGTGTTCTTAGTATTGGATGCGACGACAGGTCAAAATGCACTCATTCAAGCGAAACAATTCAATGAAGCAACTGAAATTACTGGTTTAGTTTTAACAAAATTAGATGGAACGGCTAAAGGTGGGGTTGTTCTTTCGATTCGTTATGATTTAGATATACCGGTTAAATATATTGGATTAGGTGAGCAAGCCACTGACTTACAACAATTTGATCCTGAACAATATATGTATAATTTAGTTCGTGATGTGATTGAAGATAAGCAAGCTTAATAAAATATCCGTGAGGTCAAAAATCGACTTCACGGATATTTTTGTTTTCTATTATATAGTTATTTAAGTGCCAATTTCTGATGTCTGAGTTTAGGAAGAATAATATTTGTTCCTAAAAATACGAGTAAAGAGACTACAAATCCAGTGACAGCAACCATACTTGATATCGAAGTATCGAGATAAATCCCAATGTAATAACCAAGGACGGAATTAAGTACGGTAATAAAAGCTGAACCGATTAATAAAGTGCTAAATTTATTCGTAAAACATCTAGCGGTCATCCCAGGCGCTGCCATTAAGGCGATGACTAGAATAGACCCAACACTTTCAAAAGAAGTGACTGCCGTCAGAGAAACTAAAGTCATCAATACTAAGTCGAGTGCAGCAACATTAATTCCAATAGTTCGAGCAAAGGTTTCATCAAACAAACGAATCTTCAATGGATTATAGAAAATAAAGATAAAAGCCAAATTAATGAATAAAATAATCAAACCAATAAAGAATGCCTGTGGCATTTGAATTGAGAATATTTCAACTTGGCGTAATGGTGCCAGTTCGACTTGACCTAAAAGGACCATATCAATGTCTAAATGCACATTTGTATAATATTTGGAGATGATAATAACGGCAATTGAGAATAGTAAGGGGAACACCAAACCAATCGCTGCGTCGTTTTGCATTCGACCGGTCTTTGTCAATAAGTCAATTAAGATAACAGTAATGACACCGAACAAGGTTGCACCGATAATTAAATAGGGCGAAGACAAATCTTCCGTAAAGTAAAATGCAATCACAATCCCTAATAAAATTGTATGTGATATGGCGTCGGCTACCATTAAACTCGAACGCATCAACAATAGAGAACCCAATAGACTACAAGCTAAAGCAACAACAATTAAAATTAATAAAATTTGAATCATCATGACACTACACCTCTTTTACGTAAAACATAAGAGCCTAGCAAGCCTTTAGGCCCGATGAAGACAGATACTAAAGCGATACCTGACAATACAACTACAATGGTTGGTCCTGTCGCCAAATCAGAAATATTTGTACTAAGTAAAGTCCCCATAAAACCAGCAAATAAGCCAAAAAAGCCTGATAAAAAGATAGTTTTAGGATAGTTATTTGTCCATTGCATTGCCCCAACGACGGGAGCGACTAACATGCTACTAATTAACTTTGTCCCAACAGCTTGTAAACCAATGACAATGGCTAATAAACTTAACGTTAATAAGATATAATTGATAAATTTCGTATTAATGGCAATGGTTTCAGCAAAAGTTTTATCGAACAAATATATTTTAATCTTTGGATAATAAAGCCAAAATATAAGGGCGATGATAACAGCAACAATCAAAATAACATTCACATCAAATTGCGTTAAAAAAGCGGCTTGTCCCATAATATAATTATCCAAACCAGAGAAATTCACTGATTGGAATTTGGGATTCGTTTGTACAATTTGGTAAAGCATTAAACCTAAGCTGAAAAAGGACGAAAGTACAAGTGCCAGGACACTTTCATAAGCAAAATGGCTATATTTGTGAATCCAGTTAATTAGAACATAGGCTATATAACCAACAACAATGGCACCTAACAGTAACACGAGAGAATTTCTCGTTTGAAATAACATAAAAGCAATAATTACTCCAGGGTATACTGAATGCCCAATCGCATCACCCAATTGACTTTGGCCTTCTAAGACAATCGTAGTACCGATAATACCTGATGCGAAGCCGAGTGCCATGGTTCCAAGTGCGACAACCCAGAAGAAATAATCAAAAGAGATATCAAACATGTTGATCAGCTCCTAGAATATGTAAGCCCGCTTGATTTGAACTCGGTTCAACATTATTTTGCTGAGACTGATTTAAATAAGCTTTATCAATATTTTCTCGCGTAAATACATCTACCGTTGGACCTGTTGCGATAACCTCTTTATTGAGGAACAACACATAATCAAAATTATCAGGCACTGAATTTAAGTCATGGTGAACAGTCAAACTAGTCTTTCCTGCGTCCTGAAATTCTTTTAATTGCGCCATAATAATGGCTTCAGATTTCATGTCGACACCAGCAAGCGGCTCATCAAAAAAATACAAATCAGCGTCTTGTGCAATGGCACGTGCAATAAAGACTCTTTGTTTTTGACCTCCAGATAATTGACTGATTTGACGATTCGAAAGATCAGTGAGTTCCATTGCTTCGAGTGCTTGAGAAACAACAATTTTTTGCTCTTCACTCACAGATTGAAAGCCCCAACGATTTGAGCTCACTCCCATCGTCACAACATCTTTGACAGTTGTTGGGAAATGCCAGTTAACTTCTGAAGTCTGGGGGACATAAGCGATTTTAGAGCGTGCTTGTTTCAATGTAAGGTCATTGAAAAAGCTTAGCTTATGTTGTTTAGCGGGTATTAAATTAAGAATGGCCTTTATAAAAGTTGATTTACCAGCACCATTCGGGCCGATGATAGCCATGCGAACATTTTCCGGAACTTGTAATGTAATATTGTTTAGGGCAAGAGTTTGTTGATATCTCACCGATAAGTTTTCGATCGTAATAATTGAATTCATATGAATCACTCCTTTTAAATTATAATTAACGAATTAAATGATCAACGATTAATGACACATTATGTTGATACATCTCAATGTAATTATCATTCGACTGACCAGTTGCAGCTAAAGAGTCTGAGAACAATTCTTGACCTTCACCACCCACAACGACAACCTCTGCATCCTGTTGGTTGACTCCTTCTTGAAGCTTTTCCATTGCTTGCGGGTTAGACGTTGTATCTAAGAATATGGCTGGCACATCGTTGTCGACAATAAACTTAACCGTTTTAATGATTGCGTCATTAGAGACTTCAGATTCAGTACTGATTCCTTGAGGAGCATATACTGTGAAGTCATAAGCCTGGGCAAAGTATGCAAAGGCATCGTGTGGAGTTACGAGAATGCGTTGTTCCACAGGTAATTCTGCAACTTTTTCATGGATCCATTGATTTAAAGCATCTAATTCTTCTATATATCTTTCTGTATTTTCATTTACTAATTTTTTATACTCAGGGTAAATTTCAACTAAAGCTTGTTGAGTTGTTAGAACAGATTGTTTATATAAATCTATATCGAACCAATAATGCGGATCGACTTCTTGAGAATCCTCAGAAATTGAGATTAGCTGGTCATTATTAAACTCCGCTGTCACAGATCTTGTATGTGGCAGTGCATCTAAAACTTCTGCCATCTGTGCCTCAAAATGCAAACCATGAAATAACACGAGGTCAGATTCAGTAATGTCTTTTAAATTTCTAGCCGTTGCTGTATACGTATGCGGGTCACCACCAGCAGGGACAATTGAAACAACCTCAAACGTTTCTGGGGCGAGTTGTTCTACAATATCAACTAAAAAAGTCGTTGTGACTGTAATTTTTTCTTTATCTGCTTGAGCATGACCGATGGGCGTTACATAAGTGAATAACAAAATGATGACCATAAATAGAGTCATGATGTATTTAATATATTTTTTCATTTCAAACCTCCAAACACTAATTTTTAGGCGTGCCTAAGTGTTAATTGAATTATAATGTTAGGCGCGCCTAAAGTCAACCGAAAAGTTTAAATAAATTTGAGGCTAAAGGGAAAACATGGTAAAATTAGGATTGGCAAAAAAATCATTGGGGTGATGTCAATGTCACAGAGTCGCGAGGACTATGTAAAGTTTATATATGAACATGCAGGAGATGAATCCATCTCTAATAAAACAATCGCTGAGGGATTAGAGGTTTCTCCAGCCTCCGTGAGTGAAATGATTAATAAATTGGCTAAAGAAGGCCTAGTAATTAACGAACGCTACCGCGGTAGTGCATTAACACCAAAAGGTCATCTAATGGCTCAAGAAATGGTGAGAAAACACGAAATATGGGAATATTTCTTACAAAATAGATTAGGATACACAAAACAAGAAGTACACGAATTCGCGGAAGTATTGGAACATGTAACACCCAAGGATCTAGCGGATCGTTTAGCTATTTATATTGAGTATCCTGAAGAATAGGTGAATAGAATGTCGTTAGAAAAAACGATTTATATTGGTCAATTGTTCTCATTTTATAAAGCTCTGTTGACTGAAAAACAGCAAGATATGTTGTCACTTTACTATGAAGAAGATTTATCTTTAAGTGAAATCGCCGAACATTTCGATATTAGTCGTCAAGGCGTTCATGATAATATTAAGCGTGGAGAGAAATCCTTGCTAGAATATGAAAAAACACTCCGTTTAAATGAGAAACGTGAAGAACGTATGCAATTATTAAATACATTGAGTGAGTTATTAACATACAAAGAAGCTCATTCAGTCATAGAAAAATTAATTCAAATAGAAGATTAAGAAATAGAGGGGTAATAATATGGCTTTTGAAGGACTTTCAGAGCGCCTACAAGGTGCGATTAGCCAGGTTAGTTCGGGAGGGACAATCACCGAAGCCGACCTGAAACAAATGATGCGTGAGATAAGACTTGCTTTACTTGAGGCCGATGTTAACTTTCAAGTAGTAAAAACATTCGTTAAGAGTGTGAATGAAAGAGCATTAGGTTCCGATGTATTAAAATCATTATCTCCAGCGCAACAAGTTTTAAAAATTGTTGATGAAGAATTAACAGCCTTAATGGGTGGGGAACTCGTTCCATTAAACTTCTCAGCGCAACCACCAACAGTTATTATGATGGCTGGTTTACAAGGTGCTGGTAAGACGACAACGGTAGGTAAATTAGCTAAATATATTTCTGAAAAAGAAAATAAAAAGCGCCCATTATTAGTTGCTGCCGACGTTTACCGTCCAGCAGCGATTGAACAATTACAAACCATTGGTCAACAATTAGGTTTTGATGTTTATAGTGAAGGAACAGATGCCGACCCAGTAAGAATTGCTGAAGCAGCATTAAATCAAGCAAGATTGGAAGGGAACGAAGTCGTTATCATTGATACGGCGGGTCGTTTACACGTCAACGAAGAATTAATGGCTGAATTACGTAATATTAAAGCAGTCGCAAATCCGCAAGAGATTTTACTAACTGTTGATGCTATGACCGGACAAGATGCGGTAAACGTTGCGCAATCTTTCAATGAGTCACTTGATATAACAGGGGTTGTCATTACAAAACTCGATGGTGATACTCGTGGTGGAGCGGCACTATCGATTCGTTCAATTACCGATAAACCAATTAAATTTACAGGTCAAGGTGAGAAATTAGACGCCTTAGAACCATTCTATCCAGACCGTATGTCGAGTCGTATCCTAGGTATGGGGGATATGATGACGCTGATTGAGAAAGCGCAACAAGATTTTGATGAAGACGAAGCTCAGAAAATGGCTGACAAAATCAAAGACGCATCCTTTGACTTTAATGATTTCATTGCTCAAATGGATCAAGTAAATAAAATGGGGTCGATCAAAGATATTATCAAGATGATTCCTGGTTTGAATAAATTGCCAGGTATGGACGAGTTTGATGTATCTGAGAAAGATATGGCACGTGTCAAAGCAATTGTGATGTCAATGACACCTCAAGAGCGTACAAACCCAGATATCATCTCACAAAGTCGTCGTAAAAGAATCGCTGCAGGTGCTGGACAAGATCTTCAAGCCGTTAACCAATTAATTAAGCAATTCAACCAAACACGTCAAATTATGAGTTCAGCTTCGAATGGTAAGATGGGTAACATGAAGAAAATGATGAATCAGATGAAGCAAAATGGTGGTGGAGGTATGCCAAATATACCAGGAATGCCACAAATGAATGATTCAGACTTTATGTCACCAGAACAAAAAGAAAAACAACAAAAAGAAAAAGAATTGCAACGTCGCTTGAAAAAAATGAAGAAAAAACGCCGTTAATCTCTAAATAAAGCTAAAGTTCACTTGGAAATAGTGAACTTTTTCTATTTTTTGAAATGTTAAACCGTATTATAGAAGCATTTATATAAAATATTTCAAAAAACTTCACCCTGTAAAGGAAAAACACTTTACAGGAGGGATGTTATCTGATAATATACTTAACTGTGAGATTAATTAATGGAGGTGACTTACATGGCAGTTAAAATTCGTATGAAACGTATGGGTTCTAAAAGAAGCCCATTCTACCGTATTGTAGTAGCGGACGCACGTGCTCCACGTGATGGACGTATTATTGAACAAATTGGAACTTATAATCCAGTTCAAGAACCAAAACAATTAGAAATCAACGAAGAGTTAGCGTTAAAATGGTTAAGTGATGGTGCTCAACCATCTGACACTGTTCGCAACTTATTATCTACTCAAGGAATCATGCAAAAATTCCACGAGTCAAAACAAGCGAAATAAGGCATGTTTGATAAGTTTAGTATCACAATAAAGGATGATAAAAATGCCAGATATTGAAGCTTTGATAAAAACAATTGTTGAACCACTTATTGACAATCCTAAAGAGTTTTCTGTCGATATTGTTGAAACAGAAGATTTTATAGAGTATCATCTTAATTTACATCCGGATGATATCGGACGTGTCATTGGCAGAAAAGGGCGTGTTGTGAGAGCAATACGTACAATCATTTATAGCATTCGTCAACGCGGTTCTAAAAGAGCGCGCATTGTCATTGCTGACGGTGATAGCGAATAAGATTTTAAGTGCTAAGTAGAGACAAATTAATTTGTTTCTACTTAGCACTTTTTGTTTGGTGAAAATTTATATATAATAAAAGTAGTAATGTAGCTTTAAGAGCAAAGTTATATAATGTAGTGTGAAAGGAAATAAACTATGGAATATTTTCGTATAGGAAGAATTGTAAATACATTTGGCATTCGAGGAGAAATTAAAGTTATAGCAGATACTGATTTTCCCGAAGAACGATTTGCTGCTGGCGAGGTTTTAACGATATTAGATAATGATCGTCCCGTTCAAAAAGTAACAGTCAAAAATGCTAAGTTAAGTAAAGGAACATATATTGTAAGTTTCGAAGAATTCAATAATATAAATGATGTCGAAAAGTTTAAAACGATGTGGTTAGCCATTAATCAAGACCAACAACAAGAGTTGGATGAACATGAGTTTTATTTTCATGAAATTATTGGTTTAAAAGTAATAACGATTGAAAAAGAAGAACTAGGTGTGATAAAAGACATCTTAAGTTTAGGTTCGAATGACGTATGGGTAATCAAACGTAACAAATCCAAATTACCAGATGCTTTGATTCCTTATATTGGAGACGTTGTGAAAGAGGTCAATGTTGATGAAGGGTACGTTGTAATTGAATTGATGGAAGGGTTAATTGACGATGAGAATTGATGTATTAACTTTATTTCCTGAGATGTTTGCTCCAATGGAACACTCGATAATGAAACAAGCACAACAGGAAGGTGTCTTATCATTTGAGACACACGACTTCCGTCGCAACCCGGTCAATAAGCATGGTCATGTAGACGATTATCCTTATGGTGGTGGAGCAGGTATGTTATTAAGAGTAGAGCCAATTGTAGATACATTAGAGGAACTGGAGATGACTGACAAGTCACGTGTTATTTTAATGGATCCAGCTGGAAAACCTTTTACCCAAGATTTGGCACAAGAGTGGTCACAAGAAGAACATTTAGTATTTATTTGTGGCCATTATGAAGGCTTTGATCACCGAGTTCGAGATTACATTACAGATGAAGTATCCATCGGAGATTATGTCTTAACAAATGGAGAACTTCCAACCATGGTCATGATAGATTCAACGGTTCGTCTCATTCCAGAAGTAGTTGGAAATGCCCATTCAATTGTAGAAGAGTCCCATCAAAGAAAACTACTAGAACATCCTCAATACACAAGGCCACGAGAATATAGAGGGAAAAGCGTCCCTGATGTGTTGCTTAGCGGGCATCATAGTAATATAGAATTATGGCAACAAAAGGAAGCAATTAGAAGAACCTATAATAATCGGCCTGATTTATTAGAGAAAGCTGAATTAACTGACCAAGAACGTGAATGGGTTAAAGAATTTGAACGTCAATAGGTTTAAATTTACTAAAAAAAATAAACTTAATATGTAATGAGAATCATCGACAAACGCGACAAATCAATCGAATTTAAACTGTATTTCTTGAGATTTTTTTATAATAATGGTATTGTGAAAACTGTGGAAAAACAAGGAGGAGAATAGAATTGTGATTGAATTCAAAAACGTTTCAAAACGTTACGCTAGTGACGTATTAGCTGTGGATGATTTTAACTTAAAGATTGAAGATGGAGAGTTTATTTGTTTCATAGGTACATCAGGATCGGGTAAAACAACTTCGATGCGAATGATTAACCGTATGATTGAACCTTCAGATGGTGAAATTTTAATCGATGGAAAAAATATTATGGATATGAACCCAGTTAAATTAAGAAGACAAATTGGGTATGTTATTCAAAACATTGGTCTAATGCCACATATGACAGTTAAAGAAAACCTTTTAATGGTACCAAAATTATTAAAATGGGATCAAGTCAAACTTGATGACACAGCCAAACGCATGATTAAACTAGCTGAATTACCAGAGGAGTTTCTTGATAGATATCCTTCAGAACTATCTGGGGGTCAACAACAACGTATCGGAGTCGTCAGAGCATTAGCTGCAGAACAAGATATCATTTTAATGGATGAGCCGTTTGGTGCGCTTGATCCATTAACTAGGGATACACTGCAAGTAATGGTTAAAGAATTACAAGAAGAATTAGGGAAGACCTTTGTCTTTGTAACGCATGATATGGATGAAGCGCTGAAGTTAGCGACACGTATTGTCATTATGAGTAAAGGGAAAATCGTACAGGTTGGGACTCCGGATGAGATTTTAAGTAATCCGGCGAATGAGTTTGTGGCTCAATTTATTGGGCAAGACCGTTTAATTCAAGCTCAACAAGATACAACTAAAGTTGGCGAGATTATGAGTAAACGCCATGTGGCGATGATTGAAGACAAATCACTTACGGATGCTTTAGAATTAATGAAAGAGCAATCTGTGGATACGCTTCTAATTACGGATGAGAATAATGTATTAAAAGGTTTTGTTGATATCCATATGATCCAAAGACATTTTAATACAGCAATTAACTTATCGGATATTATGAGCTCAGATATGTTCTCACTCAGAGAAGATGCTTTAGTACGTGAATCGGTTGATTTAATCTTAAAACGTGGGTACTCTTATGTTCCAATTGTGAATGACGAAGGTCATCTAAAAGGGATAGTAACACGTGCTACATTCGTAAACATCATCTATGATGCGATTTGGGGAGAATATGAAACATTAGAAGATGTTTCACCTGAGAATTCAGTAGAACATGTGGATGACATCGAAGGAGATGGCATTGTTATACCACCAGCTGCCAGTGAAAAAGATGGTGGGTATGTTCTATGATGACATTTCTTCAAGAAAATGGGAGTCAATTAGTTACTCTAATTTTTGAACATTTATCTATATCATTTATTTCCTTGTTATTGGGAATTATAGTTGCTGTACCACTAGGAGTTGTATTAACTCGAACACCTAAAGCAGCTGACTTTGTTATTGGGATTGCAAGTATCTTCCAAACGGTACCAACACTAGCCTTGCTAGCGTTAATGATTCCACTAATTGGGATTGGGCGTTTTCCAGCGATTATCGCATTGTTTATCTATTCTTTACTACCTATATTACGTAATACGTATATCGGAATGAACGATGTGAGCCCCACTGCAAAAGATGCGGCTAAAGGAATGGGAATGACTGCTTTTCAATCAATTATGAAGGTTGAGTTACCCTTAGCAATGCCTGTGATAATGGCTGGTATTCGCTTATCAGCCGTATATGTTATTGCTTGGACATCTTTAGCATCTTATATTGGTGCAGGTGGTTTAGGGGACTTTATCTTAAGTGGTATTTCTCTGTATCAATCAGATTTAATCTTTGCCGGAACAATCCCTGTGACAATTATGGCACTTTTAGCAGATTATCTATTAGGTAAAGTAGAGATATACTTTACGCCTGATGTCACTGCAGCGAAATAGGAGGATGAACATGATTAAGAATAAAACAAATAAAATAATAACATTAATCGCTTCAATATTCCTTCTTGCTGGATGTGCATTACCAGGCCTTGGTGGTGGATTCGGTACCGAAACGATAAAAATTGCAGGATTAGGTACAACTGAAAGCCAAATATTATCTTCGATGGTTCAACAATTAATTGAAGAAGAGACAGATTATAATGTTGAGCTAATTAGTAACTTAGGTACAGCAGTTGTAGGTCATCATGCGCTATTAAATGGTGATGCTGATGTGCTTGTACCGGCATATACAGGTACAGATATCGTTGCTATATTTGGAGAGAGTGCTTCTTATGATGCAGATGAAACGATGGAGTACCTACAAGAACGATTTGCAAATGAATTCGACCAAAAGTACTATGACACGATGGGATTTGAGAATACATATGCTTTTATGGTAACTGAAGAGTTTGCTCAAGAGAAAAATTTAGAAAAAGTCAGTGATTTGAAAGACATAGCTGGTGACTTGAGAGCAGGCTTCGACCAAACTTGGCTGATACGCGAGGGTGACGGTTATCCGGCTTTCCAAGAGGCATATGAGTTTTCATTTGGTGAAACTTATCCAATGCAAATTGGACTAGTTTATGATGCAGTTGCATCTGGAGATATGGATGTTGTTTTAGGCTATTCAACGGATGGGCGTATCTTGAGTAATAACCTTGTTGTCTTAGAGGATGACCTAGGATTTTTCCCTCCTTATGAAGGGTCAGTTAGAGCTACAGATGAAATCCTAGAGAGCAATCCAGAACTTGATGCTCTATTCGAAAGATTAGTTGGACAAATCGATACAGAGTTAATGCAACAATTAAACTTTGAAGCAGATGATAATCTTCTTGAGCCATCAGTTGTTGCACAACAGTTTTTAGAAGAGAATAATTACTTTAGAGAGGAGCAGCCATAATGGATAGTATGAATTTATTTGAACAGTTTATCTACTATTTCTCGATGAACGGATCATATGTACTGGAACAATTTTGGCGTCATTTCTTAATCTCTATCTATGGAGTATTATTCGCTTCAATTGTTGGTATTCCGATTGGAATTTGGATTGCCAACAATAGAAAGATGAGTACGTGGGTCCTAGGTGTGGCGAATGTATTACAAACCATTCCGTCACTAGCAATGATGTCGATTATAATGTTAGCGGTTGGTTTAGGAGTAAACACGGTTATCGTGACGATCTTCCTTTATTCGCTACTGCCAATTATCAAGAATACTTATACAGGTATGATTACTCTGGATGCAGATGTTCTGGATGCAGCGAAGGGGATTGGTATGACAAGTTGGCAACGACTTAAAGATGTTGAATTACCGTTATCAATGTCTGTGATTATGGCCGGTATTCGCAACGCTCTTGTAGTAGGGATTGGTATTACTGCGATTGGTGCTTTCATTGGTGCCGGTGGTTTAGGTGATATCATTATTCGCGGTACTAATGCAACAGACGGTGGAGCCATCATACTTGCTGGAGCGATACCAACGGCATTAATGGCTATATTAACGGACGTCATTCTTGGTTGGATTGAACGTCGTTTCTATAATCGTGTCGGATAAATAAAAAAAGTAAAAAACCCTTTACAAGTTTCTTATTTTAGGTATAATATTACAAGTGGCCATTGGGCCCCGAATTAACTATAATCCGCTAAGTAGAATGACTATTTAAGATTATTTGTTGGAAGGAGAAAGATAAAATGAGTATTAATCCAATTATTGCAAAAATTACTTCAGCTCAATTACGTAACGACATTCCTGATTTCCGTCCTGGAGATACAGTACGTGTTCATGCGTTAATCGTTGAGGGAGAACGTGAACGTGTTCAACTTTTTGAAGGATTAGTTATTAAACGTCGTGGACAAGGCATCTCTGAAACTTACACAGTTCGTAAGATTTCTAACGGTGTTGGTGTTGAACGTACATTCCCTGTACATACACCTCGCGTACAAAAAATCGAAGTACTACGTCAAGGTAAAGTACGTCGTGCTAAATTATACTATATCCGTAAATTATCTGGTAAAGCAGCTCGTATTCAAGAGCGCGTTAGATAACATTTCTGCTAAGAATGGCTTTAATAAGCTTTTCTTAGCTTTTTTATTTGTTCATTTTTTGTTTTGTATCTCATTAAAATTGAATTTAAGAGGTAGAGGCAAAATATTAAAAAGAAAAGAGCCCTTGAAGGCTCTTTTTATTTAAAACTAGATTGATTAATAGTGGAAATATTTATGTATAAAGTTAATTTAAATTAATTTCTGCATTCTTTAATTCTAAATATTCGCCTTCTAATACCTCGATATAATTACTTTTTTCGATTGAAGAATAATCAATGTAATCATTCATATTCGCGTCACCGGTAATTGTATAGCTTGCATGCTCATCAGTTGCAGTTACTTTATATTCCCCAGGATCAATATCTATTCCAATTCTATAAACACCAGGACCAATTATATCGTTCTCAATAACTACAGGATCAGCATCTTCTACTGGTATAGCAAAAGAATTTTTTAATTCTAAAAATTGGTCATCTTCTACTGAAACATAACTAAAAGTATCAAAGGACATGTACGCCACATAGTCTTCGCCACGAGCATCATTAGTTAATGTATAAGAAGCATGGTCTTCCACTGAGAAAACTTTATATTCACCCGCAGGCATATTAGTTCCAATTTTATACACATCTTCTTCGAAGATTGTTTCATACGATTCAGGATCAAAAGGATCCTTGTATTCAGTTTCTTCTATAGATTCAACACTTTCATCTATATCTGAGGTTGAAACTGACTCTTCTGCATTTACTGTCAATCCATTCAATAAGACTAAAGCACAACTTAGTAAAAGTATCTTTTTCATATTAACCATCCTTTATCATTTTAGATAATAAACAAAATCAAGAATACGTGAATACACTTTATAACTTTGTAAAAAACATTGTTAAGTAGTATGACCAACAAATATTGGATATAACTTTAATTATTAAATAAATAATTTCTTACTATTTAATCAACTCCCTCATCTTATAAACATTCATAATTATTATATCAAATTTATTTATATAATGCTTAAAATACTCTTAATTATCAAACATTTAATCTAGACTTTTAAGTCATCTTACGTTATGCTATGTTTTGCCAATTCATCAATCTTAGTCATTTACATGTATTTTAGTAAATGAACTAATTAAGTAGCTTGACTGCAATGATGCAATCGATTTGCTGCTTATAATGAACAGGCTAAGGATGGCTTTGATGCTATTCTTAGCTTTTTTATTTGAATTTTATATAAATAATACAATGAAGAAACTAACGACCTAAGAAAGGAATTGATAATAGTATGACTTCTAATTTTTGGCATGATTTACCTAAACCATTCTTTATCCTAGCACCTATGGAAGACGTGACGGATGTTGTTTTTCGCCATGTCGTTCAAAAAGCCGCAGAACCCGATGTATACTTTACGGAATTTACAAATTCTGAGAGTTACTGTCATCCTGATGGGATTGAAAGTGTTCGTGGCCGTTTAACTTTTACTGAAGATGAAAAGCCAATTGTTGCTCATATTTGGGGAGATCGTCCAGAGTACTTTGAACAAATGAGTATTGGTATGGCAGAAATGGGCTTTAGCGGGCTTGATATCAATATGGGTTGCCCAGCACCTAATGTTGTAAAACATGGGCGTGGAAGTGGCTTAATCAAGCGAGAAGACGTCGCTGCTGAGCTTATCCAAGCTGCAAAAGCAGGAGGTTTACCCGTAAGTGTTAAAACTCGTTTAGGTTATTTAAAAGTCGACGAGTGGAAAGGTTGGTTAACTCACTTGTTAAAACAAGATATTGTTAACCTATCGATTCACTTAAGAACTAAAAAGGAAATGAGTAAAGAAGACGCTCATTGGGAATTAATTCCTGACATTATGAAACTACGTGATGAAATTGCTCCAAACACATTGATTACGATTAATGGTGATATTCCAGATCGCCAAACAGGTTTGGAATTAGTAGAGAAATACGGTGTGGATGGTGTTATGATTGGACGTGGTGTCTTTAAAAATCCGTTTGCTTTTGAAGTAGATAAAAAAGACCACAGTCCAAAAGAATTATTAGACTTATTAAGATTCCATCTAGACTTATTTGATCAATATAATGAAGATGGGCAACGTCATTTCAGACCTTTACGTCGCTACTTTAAGATTTATGTGCGCGAGTTTAAAGGAGCCAATGATTTGCGCATCCAATTAATGGAGACAAATACAACCGACGAAGCACGTCAGTTAATTGACCACTTCGAGAATAAATTTCTAACATCGGATGTAATTTAATAAAGAGCTATAGAAATGCTATTAATTTCTATGGCTTCTTTTTATATATAATGGATAGGAGAAAATTATGCGTAAGAATTCAACAGTTATAAATGCTTTATATGGAATTGTAGTGGCCTTGATTTTAGCAGTTATTTCGATAATGATTACCAATGTCTTGCCAAATGGGTATGTTGGAGCCAGTGTAATGGCGATGTTAATAGGGATGGTTCTTCATCCGCTTGTAAAGAAGTTATTACCTTCCTTTACTGGAATTGATTTAGTTGCTAAACGATTACTCAAAGTATCCATTGTTCTAATGGGGGGGGTCTTTAAGCCTCACTCAAGTTGTAGAGGTTGGGAAGTTCTCTCTAATAGTGATGGTATTTACTTTAGCTACTGCTTTTATATTTGGTAACCTCATTGGAAAGTGGTTCAATATGGACTGGAAATTATCAAACTTAATTTCCGTCGGGACGGGAGTATGTGGTGGAAGTGCCATTGCAGCAGTTTCACCTATTATTAAAGCCAAAGACGAAGATATAGCTTATGCATTATCAACGACTTTTATTTTTGATATTTTAATGGTTATTTTATTCCCTATTGCGGGACAATTTTTCGGCATGACTGATTTAGGCTTTGGTTTATGGGCTGGGACAGCAATTAATGACACTTCGTCAGTGGTTGCTGCAAGTTATGCTTTTTCTGAAGTGGCTGGGAATTATGCCGTGATTGTTAAATTAACAAGAACATTAGCGATCGTTCCAATTGTATTTATTTACTCGATTGTTAATCAACGGATTGAACAAAAGACTCATTATGGTGATGGGAATTCAGACGCAACATTTAAATTAACGCGTGTGATTCCTTGGTTTATATTATTCTTTTTAATTATGGTCATATTACGTTCAGTTGGCGTCATATCGGCTGAGTTTGGATCAACTTTATCCTCTATAAGTAAATTCTTTATGGTCATGAGTTTAGGAGCGATTGGTTTACGAACGAACTTTAAATCTGTTGCTCAAAGTGGAATCTTACCTATGGTACATGGTTTTATTATTTCAATGTTAGTCGTAATTGTTTCTTTCGTGATTCAAATGATGTTAGGTCAAGTTTAAAAAGTGTAAGGTTTGTTCCTTAACTAATAAATGATATACTTAACTTGTTGTTGATTAATGAATTTATGGAGGGAAAATAATGTCTGTCATTCACACTAATTTTGAAAGCAAACTTAATGAAATGAATATTCCGTTTAACAAGAAAGAAATTGAGAACGGACATATATTATATCGTTTTAATTTTCGTCTTACTACAGAACGTGCACTCGTTGTAGAGGTCATCATCCAAGCATCGAAAGATAATTACGCTGATGCTCAAATCATCTACCGTCACGTTCATTTATTAACTGACCGTAGTAAAGAAGCAGATGCTTACGAATTACTTAACTCATTAAACGAAATGAAAACAGGTTACTATAGTCTTTACCTAGCTGGTGATGGAGAAGTTTTCCTTAAAACATTGCTAAGAACTGGTGAAGATGCTGAGCCATTATATCAAACATTGGTTATGGGTTCAGGAATTGCTAAAGGTTTACAAAAAGACTTAGTAAACGTGCTAGGTGAATCTGGAAAAGCAATGTAAGGTGACCGCTAATGATAAAAAAGGTTCTATCACAATATCCTGCGCTTAATGTCGTAAGCCAATTTTTTATTATTTTATTTTCGGCTTTATGTTTTGCGGTATCACTGAATATGTTCTTAATTCCTGGGGACATTTATAGTGGGGGAGTTACTGGGATTTCTCAGTTGATTACTTATTCACTAGATCAATTCACACCCTTTGGTAATATTATTCAGACAGGTACATTAAACTTCCTACTTAATATTCCCTTATTGATATTAAGTTATATGAAGTTGGGACGTCGTTTTACCATTTTAACGGTAGTTGTAGTAGCTATAATGACGGGTTTTACATTAATCATTCCTGTCCAACAGGTATCTTCAAACCCGCTACTTAACGGAATCGTCGCTGGAGCTCTGAATGGGTTAGGCGGAGGATTAACGATCAAATTTGGTATGTCAGCAGGAGGAATTGATATTATTGCTCTTGTGATTAACCGATTAGTACAAATAAACGTAGGTTCTTTATCACTGCTTATTAATTCGGTTGTTATCGTTGGTGCAGGAGTACTTTATTCTTGGGAATTTGCTTTATATACATTAATTTCAATGTATGTAACATCTAGAGTAGTAAATTCAATTCATACAAACGAACAACGCTTAACTGCCTTTATTGTTACCGATAAAGAAGATGAAGTCGTCAAGTCAATTTATGGCCGTATCCATCGTGGAATTACGATTCTTGATGGCCGTGGAGGGTATTCGAAAAAGACGCGTAATACGCTTATGATCGTTATTAACCGATATGAACTTTATGATTTAGAGATGGCAATTGGAGAAGCGGACATTCACGCATTTGTTAATATTATTCAATCTACAAGAGTGAATGGAAACTATCTAAATCGAGACCAACAAAATAAACTAAAACAAAATATAACGTAATAATTAAACACTAGTTATAAGTAATAACTGTCAATCTGCTTTAGGCTCTGATGCATACTTACTGACTAGTGTTTTTTAAATTATAATATTTTTCATAAAATGAGAATAAAATGAATAATTAACGTTGACATTCTCATAATCATCCATTATTATGAAAGTAACAAAAAAACTAAGAAGAGGGATTAATATGATATTGAGTATTATTAACAATCAAAATGATTTTCAAAATTCATTTAATAGCGTCGTCGTGGTCGTTTAATACGATCTATGACGGGGCCAATTGATTGTGCCCGCATAGATTTCTGAAATCTAATGCGGGTTATACTCAATATATACTTCTTAATAGGGGATTATTAACCTGAATAATTCATACTTTTAAATATTGAGTTATTCTAGTCGTTATTTTTCAATTTTGGATCACTTTATCGAAATTAAAATATTTTAATCGATTTTCTAAGCTAAAGAAAAACTTTTTATTCT
>NZ_JBGQQX010000036.1:0-25847 GCF_045528525.1 Ruoffia sp. FAM 26255
TTTTAGAGACCGTATTTTACTTATGACGCGATTATATGTCCCTCAGACAAATAAAAAAGATCAAGCAACAACTTATGCTGCTTGATCTTGATTAAAATGAGTCATCAACCCTATTTGACAAAGAGCCAAAAAACGACCGTAAAGTTAATGTTTACGGCCGAAATCTCATGTGATATTAATTTGTAATGAAACATATTACCAATCGATTTCTTCTTCTTTACCTTCGTTCCATAAGAAGTGGAATGTTCCTTCTTTGTCCACACGGTTATATGTGTGTGCACCGAAGAAGTCACGTTGTGCTTGAATAATATTCGCAGGTAAAACTTCTGAACGATATGAATCGTAATATGCAATAGCTGCTGAGAATGTTGGTACTGGAATTCCTGCTGCGATTGCTTTAGAAACTACCCCTCTTACGGCACTGTTATTTTTCGTTACAATGTCTAAGAAGTAATCATCCAACATTAAGTTTTGTAAGTCTGCATTTTTTTCGTACGCATCAGTAATGTTTTGTAAGAATTTAGCACGGATAATACATCCTTCACGCCAGATCTTAGCGATTTCACCGTATGGTAAGTTCCATTCATTTTCTTCACTTGCTGCACGTAATTGAGCAAATCCTTGAGCATAACTCATGATTTTACTGAAGTATAACGCTTTACGAATCAATTCAATAAAGTCTTTCTTCTCATCTTCGGTTACTTCCATTTCTGCTTCAATCGCAGGAATAATCTTACTTGCTTTGACACGTTCCTCTTTTTGAGCAGAGATGAAACGAGCAAATACAGATTCAGTAATTAATGATAATGGCTCACCTAAGTCTAGTGCACTTTGTGAAGTCCATTTACCTGTCCCTTTGTTTCCTGCACGGTCCATAATCACTTCGACCATTGCTTTACCAGTTTCTGGATCTGTAGTTTTTAGAATTTGTGATGTAATTTCCATTAAGAAACTATCTAACTCGCCATTATTCCATTCAGTAAAGATGTCGCCAATTTCTTGAGCAGACATACCTAAACCACGGTGCATAATGTCATATGATTCAGCAATTAATTGCATATCTCCATATTCAATTCCATTATGAACCATCTTCACATAGTGTCCTGCACCATCAGCACCGATGTATGTTACACATGGTTGCCCATCTTCAGCTTTAGCTGAGATTGCTTCTAAGATATCTTTGACTAAAGCATAAGCTTCTTCTTGGCCACCTGGGATGATTGACGGTCCAAAACGTGCCCCTTCTTCACCACCAGAAATTCCTGCACCAATAAAGTTAATGCCTGAATCTGCTAAATATTCGTTACGACGAATTGTATCTTTAAAGAACGTATTCCCACCATCAATTAAAATATCGTCTTTATCTAAATGAGGTAATAAATTTTCAATCGTTGCGTCTGTACCTTTACCAGCTTGAACCATTAATAAAATTTTACGTGGTTTTTCTAATGAATTAACGAATTCTTCAATGTCATATGTTGCCACTAAATTCTTATCTGGATTTTCGTCAACAACCTCCGTTGTTTTCCAATCCGTACGGTTATAAAGTGAAACAGAGTAGCCACGGCTTTCAATATTTAATGCGATATTACGACCCATTACGGCCATACCCACTACACCAATTTGTTGTTTTGTCATGTTTATTTGCCTCCTTATGATTCCTTTACTATTTTAGCAAATTTCATTAGAATGTTAAAGGTTTAACATCTATATTTAAATATTTGATGAGAAATATACCATTCTATACTTATTTATATTCTATTCATAATTATTCTGTATGATTGATTTGACGTTTTTTATATTTACAATTATAATAATGGCTACAAAAGTGAGGGATATGCAAACATGGCTAAATCTAAAAAAAGAAATTGGAATAAACTTGCGGCTCAATCGAATAAGGGTAAAAAATCAAAGATGGAACGGATTGTTAAATTTGTCGCAATTACAATGGTAGTAATGATGCTAGCTTCAGTTGTTATAAGTTTAATGGTTAGTTTATCTACATTTAACTAAAGCAAAAGACACGTCACATCTTTTCAGATGCAACGTGTCTTTTTTCAATCGTTGATTATAATTCAGATTTAACTTTTCCAGTCCAACTAGAAAAGCCACCTTTTAAGATATAAATCTTATCATAGCCTTCTTTTTTCAAGATATTAGCCGCTCTAGATGCATAATTCAATGCATCATCATATAAATACACAGGTTTATCCTTACGGATTTCTCTGAATCTTTGCTTAAACTGTGACATCGGTATACTTCTTGCTCCTAAGATATGTTTAGCATCAAATTCTGGTGTTTCTCTCACATCAATAATTTGAACTTTACGGATGTTCTCTCTAATCTCATGACTTTCAGCCATTTCTGCGGATTGTTTACGCATCACCCATAATACTAACAAATAAATCCCATAAGCAACTAAACCGATAGCGATTAACGCTAAAAGAAACATTAAAATATTCATTTCCTACCTGACTCCTCTATTTTCATTTATTATCATTTATTTAAAATATTAACTTAAAATACGATTACGACCGATAAAAACTAGTATCAATGCAATCACAAGTATAGCTAAAATAGCTAATAGACGATTTGTCCTTGTTAATGTTCGCTTTGATCCAAAACCAACCGCAAACGTCATTAAAGCACCATATATTGCCCCACCAAGATGACCCCAATTATCAATTCCTGATGTAAATAAACCATTTAAAAAATTCAACACTAGTAAAACAGTGAATGTACTCGCTCTTTGTTTAAATATGGGTGAATCGGGGTTTAAATACGCTAACACTAAGTAACTCGCAAACATCCCAAATATCGCCGTAGATGCTCCTGCTGACACATTCACGTTAAAAGCAAAGGAAAATAAATTTCCACCAATCGCCGAAATTAAGTAAATTAATGTAAATTTACCGTGACCGTGTATCTTTTCTAAATCCATTCCTAAAAAATATAAAGATATACCATTCATTAAAATATGTGAGAAGCCAATATGAATAAATGCCGCAGTTAATAATCGCCACCACTCATTAAAGATAATCACCGCGGGTGAAAAATTGGCCCCCATCTCAAGTAATGCCATGATATCTGTTGTCGTATTATACTTTAATAGCATAAATACGTAGACAGCGACATTAATACCTAAAAAGATATAGGTCATGAATGGTCTATACTGCCTTTGATTATACGCTCTAAATTGATTGTTCATCAAATTCTCCTTTGTCTGGAATAATCAGCTTTTTAATCGGAATATCGTGCGCTTCAACCTTCCATGACCCATTAGGATAGAGTTGTTCATTAAAGATGAGTGACACGGTATCGATATTAGCATCTGCAAGGGCTCTATCATAATAGCCTCCACCGAAACCAATCCGATAGCCATTCTCTTGATAAGAAACACCTGGGACGATTAATAAATCAATCTCTTCTATATGAATGCTTTTTGCATCACTTTTCGGTTGTCTGATTTTTCTTTGAACCGTTTCTAATTGAGTTTCGTCTTGATATTCACGAAAGCTTAATTGATAATTAGCTTCTATTCTAGGCAAATATAATGAACTATTTGTTAATTTAAATATCTCTTCCATAATTAATGGCGTGTTAATTTCAGGATGAAAACCGTAATAAAAACCAATCGATTGAAATTGATTAGCATTTATATAATTGATTAATTGCTCGCTTAAATTGGCTTCTAGCTTTTTGCGATGATTCGCATCCATGGCTTTCATTGAAGTGAGCGTCGAACGCCGAATGTTTACTTTTTCACTTATATTATCTTTCATTTGTATCCGCTCTCCTCCCATGCACTCATGTATTCTACCATATTTTTCCCCTAGTAAACCATAGTAATTCAGTTATATTACAAGATGCTCTTAATTTAGTAAAATACAATCAAAAAAATACAGAGATTCTCGATTTCTCGATGAATCTCTGTATCGTGTTATATAGACTTATTTTTTAACTTCTCTGTGAAGTGTAACTTTGCGATCACGAGGGCAATATTTATTTTTCTCTAAACGATCAGGGTTGTTACGACGGTTTTTATTTGTTAAGTAATTACGTTCTCCACACTCAGTACATTCTAAATTAATATTAATGCGCATTATTATCCCTCCAAACTTGATTGAGTTTTGATTTTTAATGTATTCTCTATACAATACCAAAATATTATATCACAAAATGCGCAAGTAACAAATATTATTTTCAAAAAACTCTTTATATTTTGCTCTTTTCCTTATATATTGGTAAAATGAATTTAAATTATTACGAATCTGTAACATGCTTAGAGTTGAATCTTGTTGCAGATTTGATAAAATTGTATGAAGTAAGAATACAAACTCACGGAAAGAGGTGCTTTATGGACATTTGGATTTTAGTCATTGCCCTATTAGTCATTGCAATTATCTTATTAATTGCTTCATTCTTCGCAGGAGATGACCAAGATGTTACTGAGCAAATGAATGAATATTCAGTTCAACAATCAGAAGAGTTATACGCAATCAAAACTCGATTGGCTGAACTTGAAAAAACTCAAAACACACCATATAACGAAACAGTTGTATATAGTACAACTGATGAAGTATACGATGACGAACCTGTAGAATCACAAGGGGTAGAAGAAGTTTCAGATAATCAACATGAAATGATTATCCGTCTTTACTCTCAAGGTTATACAATGCATGAAATCAGTCAAGAAGTTCAATTGAACTCAGTAACGATTCAAAAAGTTATTGACGATTATATTGAAAATCGTTAGAAAGGAACATTCGATGAAAAAAAACACATTACGTTCATTAGGTATCGGATTTCTTTCTGCCGGCATTTTATCCGGTGCTTTCGCCATTTTTGTTCAAGGTCAAGCGCCAGTTGAAGGGTTACAAGTAAATTCTCTACTCGGCTCAGGCGATCAAGAGCAGATAAGTCAATATGAAGAACAAATTAGCTCTTTAGTCGCAGAGCGTGATTCATTAAATGAATCACTATCTTCTGGAGATAATCAAGACGAATCATCTGCGCAAGAACAGATAAGCAGCTTAACAGAAGCTAACGAATCACTTGTTGCTCAACTTGATAATACTGGTACGGAAACAAATAACGATGAATCTGATACAGAGACAACGGACAATGGTACTGACACAAATACTGAAGCTGATAATTCAGATTCAGAAACAGGTGAAGTAACCGAAGCTCAACCAGACTTAGAAGGCAGCTTCACGATTGCTTCAGGCGAAGCATCTAGTGAAATTGCTGCTCGACTAGAATCAGACGGATTTATTGACTCAGCTGACGAATTCCAAAGCTTATTAGATGAGTGGGATTTAAATGCTGTGATCCAAGCTGGAGATTTTGAATTGAATTCTGATATGAGTATTCACGATATCGCTTCAATTATTACAGACGGAGCATATTACTACTATTAATATAAAGAATTTAGCTTTGTGGATAAAATTAAATCCACAAAGCTTTTTTTGTACAAAGAAACACCCGCTTCCATTTAGAAAGTGGGTGTGTTTCTATTAGTTAATTTCTTGAGCAGCTAGACTATCTAAGTATGTTTCAATTGTCCCACTTGTTTCAGCTTGCATTTCGAAATAAGCGTTCATAACTTGGTGGGCAACACGAGTACTTTCACGTCCCCAGTTCTCTTCTTCTAAATATGGAATAACTACTGAAATAGCAATCTCTGGATCATCAAACGGTGCAAAACCAACATATGTCGCGTTAGTTACCGGTTGATTTTGTGCATATTGGATTGGGCCAGAATAGAATGCCTCTGTAGTCCCTGTCTTAGATCCAACTTCAATTGGGTAATTCATGAATAGATAACGCGCAGTACCGTCAAGTGTATGCGATACTTGTCTCATCCCTTCATGAATTCGCTCCATCGCTGCTTCATCAATCGGTATAACATTCAAGATTTCAGTTTCATTCGATGATTTAACAGAACCTAATTCTCCATTCGCATCCGTTCCACGTATTTCTTTAACTAGTCTAGGTGCATAACGTATACCGCCATTAGCGATTGTTGCTGCATACTGTCCTAGTTGTAAAGGCGTATACAAGTCGAACTGTCCATAAGATAAATCAAGTGCACTTACGAGCTGATCACTTTCTGGACTAAATCCGGCAGATTCAACTGGTAAGTCAATGCCGGTCTGTGCTCCTAAACCAAATTGAGCTAAATAATCACGTAAGATATTAATTGTATTATTATCAATAGATAAGCGACCATTTTCTTCATAGGTTGTTTGTCCACCAATCATCATCGCTAATTTAATCATATAAATATTTGATGATTTTTGTAAAGCTTCAATATCATCAATGGGCATTTCACCTGTACGATTAAATACTGATGTTTTTTCTTGTGATGCCTGGAACTTCAACGGCTCATCGACTAGAATATTATTATCTAAAGAAATAACATTTTCCATGTAACCTGTCGCTACTATGGCAGGTTTTATACTTGACCCCATACCGTAACTAGTATTGATCGCTCCAAGTGTGTCATCAACGATTTCGTCTGTATTATAAGAATCTGTATTTTCATTGTATTCAAATCGTTTTCCTGAGATACCTAAGATATCTCCATTTTTTGGATTCGATGCAACGATGTACACGCGGTCATTCAGACCTTGTTGTTCCATCGTTCTCAGTGAATTTTCAGCAATTTCATCTAGTTTTCGTTGGAAATCAGTATTGATGGTTAAAACCAAGTTATCCCCTTTAGTTCCTTCATATAACATATCATTTTCTAAGATATCATCTGAAGAATCCGTCACAAAATTAAATAATGATTTTGTTCCTTTTAGGGCATTCTCATATTCTTGTTCAAGATAACTCATTCCAACACGGTCATTCATAGCATACCCACGACGAAGCAACTCAGGTGCTAATTCACTTGGTATACCGCCCTGTTCAGTTGAAACTTGACCGAAGATCGATCTAAGCATTTCTCCCATCGGAAAGACACGTTGCCAATCCGTTCCAATACTAATTCCAGGTAATTGGCTTAATTGTTCAGATACACGTGCAATCTCTTGTTCTGTCACGTTTTGATTTTTCACTGTGACGGTCGATAAGGCATAGGCACTATTCATTTGTTTAAATAATGCCGCAATCTTCATTTCAGCGTTACTAAATTGAATATCTTCATCCGTAACATATTCAAGTTGGACACTATATAACTCAGATCCAGGTAGTAATAATTCTTCCTCTGTTAAACGACTATTAACTAAATTTTCATTCTTAATAATGAAATAATCTTTTAAATCACGTTCAGATAAATTAGACGTTGGAACTTCAATTAATGAAGCAAGTTGTGTTGCAATATCTACTATATCTTGAGCCGACACTCTTGAATCACGATCACGTGTATAAAGAATGGCTTGCTCTGGTCTATTACCCACTAAAATATTCCCATTACTATCGTACATCATCCCTCTGGGTACTGAACCAGTTGATAACGTTGATTCGGTTCGTTCTACCATATTGGAGTAACGTTCACCACTATATAATTGAATATATCCTAATCGGATAAATAACACAGTAAACACTAAAAATGAAATAAAAAACAAGAGATTCAATCGTCCAGGTATATGCGAACGTGTTTTCTTTTGCTTTATTTTGTAACGTGCCATTTATCTTCTCCCCTCTAATAGTTTAAATTCACCTGATTATTATATCAAACAATTAATCAAAATTGTATCAAACCCAAAGATTAACATCAATCTTTAATTTATCTTCATAAATTTTACACACTAAAAAGATGATTACCAGATTTTTCTTTGTTAATATATGATAGGATTATTAATTTCGTTAGGAGTCACAAAATGATAAATAAACTTAAACCGTATTTATTAAATACTTTATTTGTATCGATATTCTTTGTCGGGCTTGCAATGATTTTTAAATTTGCACCCTTTGGTAAAGATACAATGCTTACTGTTGATTTAGGTCAACAATATATTGATTTCTTTAGTATGTATAAAGAAACCTTAACCCAGTCGCCTGAAATGCTCCTTTATAGCTTTGAAAAAGCGATCGGTGGAGAAATGATTGGCCTATGGGCATATTACTTGTTAAGTCCCTTTAATTTGATTTTCTTATTATTTAACGAATCGAATTTTGAAGTCGCAGTGACATTAATTACTTACCTCAAATTACTGGCAAGTAGCTTAACATTTATGTACTTCTCACGTCAGAAGTATGAATTAAGTACGCTCCCATCAATAATTTTTAGCTTATCCTATACGTTCATGAGTTATGCCATCGTGTATCAGTTAAATATAATGTGGTTAGATGGCTTAGTGCTATTACCGCTTATTGCCTTAGGTTTGGATCAATTAATTAGTGGAAAGAGTCGCTTACTTTATGTTGGTTCGTTAGCGATTATGTTGATTGCGAATTATTATATCGGTTATATGATTTGTCTTTTCTTAGCAATATATGCACTCTTTGTCATCGTCGAAAAACAAACTGTATTCAACATTAAAGAAACGATTGTCTCATACTTCCGATTTGGAATTCATTCAATCATCGCAGCTTTAATAGCTGGAATTACCCTTATTCCGACCTATTACTCTCTAACCCAAAACAAAGGAAGTTACTTGGAATTTGAATTAGATTGGGAAGTTGCTCATACAATTCAAGATGTTGCGTCAAAACTATTTATCGGTAGTTTCAACTTTGATGAAATGTCTTCAGGTTCTCCTAATATCTATGCTGGGATGTTAGTTATCCTCTTTGTAGGTCTTTTCTTTATTAATAAAAAAATTAAATTGTCTGAAAAAATCGTTGCGATATTAATTTTTACAGTGTTTGCACTTTCTTTTAGATTTGATTTATTTAATAAACTTTGGCATGGTGGACAATTCCCAATTTGGTATCACTTTAGATTCTCGTTCACGACAAGTTTATTTCTACTTGTAATGGCCATTAAAGCCTTTAAGAATCAACCCAAGCGTTTCCCGCTTGGTGTATTAATTACTGCCATTGTTGCGATGGCTTTATTCTCTGGTTATTATTTATGGATTGATGAATATACTTTCTTAAATGATATTAATATCATTATTTCTCTGGCTTTCTTCTTGGCCTTTGTCATAATTATTCAATTAGAAAGACCTAAAAAAATCATTCTAAACTCGGTACTGTTAGTATTTGTTTTTAGCGAACTATTCATTAATGCGTATATTATTATGTCTGATATTAATTATGTTCAGCAATCGAAATTTGAAGATTATACTGAAACACTAAATCAAAGTTTAACTGGTTTACGTCATCCAGATAATGATTTCTATCGCATAAATAAAACATTTATGCGTACTAAAAATGAAGCGATGTATACTCACTATAGTGGTATGGATCACTTTGGTTCTACTATCGAAGCACATGTCCCTGAATTATATGGTTATCTCGGTTTACCGGATGGTAACGGCTTTGCAACCTATACTAACGGTACTTTATTCTTAGACGATTTCTTTAATATTCGTTATTTCTTAGCTCCAACGACTAATTCGAGCGAGCATACAGCGGATGAAGGTTATGTGTTATATCCAGAAGCCACTGATTTAGATATGGAATTCCACCCTATCTCGACTCAATATTCAAGAGTAAAAGTTTATGAAAACGAAAGAAATTTTGGTCTAGGCATGGAAGTGAGTTCGGATATTGCTAGTGATGGGATTGAATTTACATCTCATAGACCCATTGAAAACCAAGAATTATTATTAAGTCTTATAGATTATAACGGTAATGGCTCTCCTTACTTTACAGAACATGACTTTACTGATGTCACTTATGAAAATGTCGAAGTAGCTGATACCGGAGATGGAGATTATTATACATATGTCGATACAACAGAAAATGATGCGCAAACACCGAGAATTCGTTGGCATTTCGAAACAACGAGTCGAAATCCATACTACTTCAGTATACCGAGCCAGTTCTCAAGTAAGAATGTTTCGTTTGATTTAAACTCAAATCATTATCGCTTCTATTCACCATTTAGAAGACGTCAAGTATACAATGCCAGTTATGATACTGTTCGTGAGGATCAATACTTTGATGTAGAGCTTGTGGAAGAAGAATTGCAAGCGAATTTACTTGAATTATACGAATTTGACTTAGAGCGTTATGAAGAGATGATGGATACTAAAGAAGATAATAAGTTTAATGTGACCCAGTCTAGTCACAATCACATTAAAGGAAATATTACCATTGAACAAGATGACGCTTATGTCTTATTCACGATCCCTTATGATGCAGCTTGGGACATAACTGTGGATGGCACAAGTGTTGAACCGGTAAGTGTATTAAGTGATACTTTAATGGCGATACCTATGACAAGTGGTCAACACAATGTTGAATTAACTTACTTCCCTCGTTCGATTGTCTTTGGAGGCATATCGAGCTTGATTGGTATAATCAGTTTAGTAGGTATTATTTATTGGGATAGAAAGACCTCTCAAAAAAATATCAGCATGCAAACTGACTAAATTCAGATCATACATAAATAACTTGAGTACACATTGATTTAATATAAATAAGTTACTATTTAAAGAAAGGCAAAGTCATAAATTTACTTGATAATTCAATTGACTTTGGTATGATAAATTAATGAATTTAATTAGTAAAGGACGGTTCAATGAAGAAAATATTTAATTTACTTAAACTAGGGTTAAAGAACCCTCGCTATTATATTGAATCGATAAATGTGCCGTGGAAATATATTCATTTGGTAGCTTTTGGTTCGATATTAGCAATTACACTAGCGATGTTCGTTAATATTATTCCAGTTTTTTCACAAATTTCAGATGACTTCTCTAACGCTGTTGAGTATATACCAGAGTATTCTTTATCAGAAGGAACTTTGAATATAGCTGAAGGAGAAAAACCACTCTATTATCAATCCGATTCAGTGCAAATTGTCATTGATGATTCCATCAATACAGAAATGGGCTTTGAAACTGAAATTCCAGCTGAACAAAGAGAAATGTTGATGCCTAGTTCCCCTTTTGGGATCTTTATTATTGAGGACTACGCATTTCTAACTGTTGGTGAGGTTGTTCAAGAAATCCCAGGTTATGATTATCTTTTTGCAAACAATCATCGCTTTGAATTATTCTTAAATTATATTGTTGAAGAATCATTTTCAATTAATACAATGATGTTTTTAGTAATGCTAGTGACTGCTTTCTTCGTTTACTGGTTCCAAATTATATTAATCAGTATTATGGCCGGTTTCTTTAATGTTCGATTGACTAGAGCCATTAATTTCAAAGCAAGACTGAAGTTAACAGTAGTAATCTCATTTGTGCCAATTTTATTACTCGAGTTAATGTCGATACTAATTCCGGGATTCGTCGCAACACAGTTTACTTTAGCTGCAATTACTTTATTTCTATTGTATCTTGCTTTTAAAAACCACACTAAATTTATTCATACTATTATGAATAACCTTGATGAAATCGATACAATCGATTTAGACTTTAAAGATGATACTGAGAGTCAAGACAACGATGATGATGACGAAGAAAAATAATATTAACAAAATTAAAACCAGCTTCCATTAAAATTGGAAAGCTGGTTTTTTATTATTTCTTGCGCTTATTTTGACGTGCTTGTGTTCGTTTATGTGATTGGATTTGTCGATCTAATTTTTTCTTATAGCCTGGTTTTACTTTACGTTTTTTATTACGTTGAATCATACCTTTAATCACAGTATCTTCATTTTTCTTTTTGTCTTCACGTTTTGCACGAGCATTTCGAGATTTAACTTCTCTAATTTCACCTTTTACGATGTCAACGTGCTCAAATTCAATCCCTTTTTTCTCTAAAGTATGAATATCACGTTCGTTGTCAGGCTCAATTAAAGTATAAGCAACACCTTTAATATTGTTACGTCCTGTACGACCAACTCGGTGGATAAAGAATTCTAATTCGGTTGGAATTTCCATGTTAATAACCATAGATGTACCAGGAATATCAATTCCACGGGCAGCTAAATCTGTCGCTACTACATATTGGAATTCTAGATCACGAATTTGTCGCATCACTCTTTTACGTTCTCTAGGTGTTAGTCCGCCATGAATCGTCGCTACTTTTAGTCCTTTATTTTTTAAGAAATGACTAACTTCATCAGCATATTGCTTTGTGTTACAGAAGATCAGTGCTAAGTATGGCTCACCCATTGTTAGTAAGGAATAAGCTATCTCTGCTCTATCTCTGCCTCGTGTATAGATTAAGTAATTCTCTATCATATCAGCAATAACACCCTGATTATCGATTTCGATTACTTTTGGTGCCGTCATATATTTATTTAAGAACACTTCTAATGTTTGAGGGATTGTTGCTGAGAACACCATGATTTGTAATTCTTCCGGCATTCTAGAGGCAATCTCGTCAACTATCGATAAAAATCCTAAATCCATTGTCATGTCAGCTTCATCAACAACGAATGTTTTGGTTGATTGAACCCAAAGTGCATTTTCAGACATTAAGTCAAAAATTCTCCCCGGAGTACCAATAACTAATTGAGGTTGTTCATTATTTTGTAATTTTTCAAGTTGGCGTTGTTTATCAGTACCTCCAATATAACGCACGACTTTGATTGGTTGTTCTGAAAACTCAGCGATTTGAATTGCTACATTATATAATTGTTCTGCTAATTCTCTACTTGGAGCAGTGACTACTGCTTGGACTTCATTTGCATCTGGATCAATTTGGTTTAAGATGGGCACTAAAAAACTATGTGTTTTTCCTGAGCCGGTTTGGGATTGAACAATTAAACTTTGTCCTTCTAAAGCTTGTGGAATCACTTCTTCTTGAACAGGCGTTAAAGTTTCAAAACGAATGTCTGATAACGCATCTTGAATAAATTGTTTCAACGGTAATTCTTTAAATAATTTCATAATAATCTCCTTTCACTGTACTTTTTACTAACATGTCAAATTATACAAGTATCGGTAAAGAAAAACAAACCAGAGTAATATTAAAATAAAATGAACAAATTATTAGATTTTTTTCTCCTTAAATTGTAACTAAGTCATTTTTAAGCTATAATATTGGTTGTTAAAGATGGAGGGATTTCATGGAAAAACATCGTTTACTCATTACATTGTTCGGAGCTACGGGTGATTTAGCTGCCCGTAAGTTATTTCCAGCAATATATCGATTATACAAAAACAATTATATATCTGAACATTTTGCATTAATAGGAACTGCTCGTCGCCCTTGGACAGACGATTATTTGCGTGAGGTAGTCCTAAACAGTATTAAAAATGAAATTGATGACCAAGCACATGCTGAAGAATTTGCATCACACTTCTATTATCAATCACACGATGTGAATGATGAAGATGAGTATCATAATTTACAAGAATTAGCTTTAGAGTTAGAGGAAAAGTATCAAACACAAGGGAATCGAATCTTCTATATCTCACTCTCGCCTAGCCTATTCCCTATAATTACGCAGCATATTAAAGGTTCTGGCTTAGCTACGGAACAAGGTTATAACCGATTAATTATCGAAAAACCATTCGGAAATGACTTTAATTCAGCCAATGAATTACAAGATCAACTTCAAGTTTCATTTGAAGAAAATGAAATTTACCGTATTGACCATTATTTAGGAAAAGGCTTTGTTAAATCACTCCTAAATTTACGCTTTAGTAACATCATGTTAAAGTCAATTTGGAATAAAGAGAATATCGACCATGTTCAAATTACGCTTGCTGAAGAAGTGGGTGTTGAAGATCGTGGTGACTACTATGAAAATAGCGGTGTATCTAAAGACATGATACAAAATCATGCACTTCAAATGCTTTCATTAGTTGCTATGAACGAACCAAAGGATGATGAGCCTGAGTCGATTCGTCAAGAAAAAATTCATATCTTAAAAAATCTACATCAATATGATTCTGTTGCTGAATTACAAGAAAATGTCGTTCGAGGCCAATATGGAGCGAGCGAATCAGATGAGTACAAAGCATACCGTGATGAAGATAAGGTAGATGCTGAGTCAACCACTGAAACATATTTCGCAGCCAAAGTGCTAATTGATTTACCAGAATGGGAAGGTACACCCTTCTTTATTCGCTCTGGAAAGCGCCTAGATGGAAAATATACAACGATTCATGTTCAGTTTAAATCAACTAAAGAAGGTGTGCCAGGTAACAGATTAATGATAGAAATTAATCCCGATCTAGCGTATCGTTTATATTTAAATCAAGAAACAATTGGCTATACAAATGATTTAAAACAAATTGAATTGTCTTACTCACCAGATGAGGAAGAAATTAACGCAATGCCTGCAGATTACGAGCGTTTAATCTTAGCATGTATTCAAGGGAATTTAAATAACTTTAATCACTGGCTTGAAGTTGCACATGATTGGAAATTTGTTGATAATATTCAGCGCTTATGGAAAGAGGCACCGAAACCTGATTTTCCAAACTACCCAGCAATGTCTAGTGGGCCAAAAGCTGCTGATGATCTCATTAATAAACAAGGCTTTGATTGGTTTGATTAAATAATATACAAAGTAAAAGACCAAGTTGACTCAAAATCAACTTGGTCTTTTCTCTATTCACTTATATTATCTAAATATGCTTGCGCTGCTTGCCCTAAATCCTCTAATAAATGACTCATTTCTTCTTTACTATAGACTGAGGCACCACTTGCTTTAGGATGCCCTCCACCATGGTATTTAGCCGCTATTTCATGGATTGCTGGTCCTTTTGATCTCACTCGAACTCTCCAGTATGGATTGTTACCTTCTTGTTCGATGAATAATGCCCAAGTATTAACACCCATAATACTTCCTGGAATTCCGACAGCAACATTCGATTCTTCTTCACTAATTCCATATCGTTTAAGATCCGCTTGATTAATTAAGATATGAGCCACTCCATTATCTGTAATTTCTAATTGATCTAAGACAAAACCTTGGAATTTTGCTTGCTCCATTGATTTAGTATTGAATCGGTCATTGATAATAAAATGATCAATATCCAGCTTAAGTAATTCTGCTGCTGTTGTTAGTGTTGTTGCACTTGTCGAATCATATTGAAAACGTCCAGTGTCTCCTACAATGCCTGCATATAACATAAAGGCAGCTTCCTTTGTAAGTGGCAACGCTTCTCCCAATTCAAGTGAGATATTTGCGATAATTTCACTACATGAACTGGCTTTTGTATAAACCATTTCTAAATCCCCATAACTATCCACATCAGGATGGTGGTCTATTTTTACAAGTTTTGCCCCTTTATTGTAACGCTTATCTTCAATTCTAGGATGATTGGCTGTATCGACAACGATGACTAATGCATCTTCATAATCTGAATCTGCAATCTCGTCCATCTCTCCCATCCAAGACAAGCCTTTTGACATTGTCCCTGCTGCTAAAACTTTTTTGTTCTCAAAAGTACTCTCAATTAAATACTTTAAACCAAGTTGAGAACCAAACGCATCTGGATCCGGTCTCACATGTCGGTGAATAATAATTGTGTCATATTCTTTAATGTATGATAATAATTTTTGTACTTTCTCAGTTTCTAAATACATAGTCTATCCCTTCTATATCTCATTTACTTTGTTTCTATAACTTGCGTCGTGATAATTGCTTTTGCAATTAAAGAATTTTCATGGAAAACATTGACCTCAATTAAGGCTGTTCGTCTATTCTGATTGAATATATCAACTTTAAACTGAATTAAATTCCCCATTTGAATTAATTTGAAATAATGCAAATCAATCTTTTCAATAATATGATTTTGATTGGTTGTATCATAAAATTTTTGATAAGCAGAATGCGAAATTAATTCACAGAGAACACCATAAGAAATCGTTCCTAAACTGTTTAACATTTGTGGTTGGACAACAACGTGGTAGTCATACTTATGTTCTTGTGTCTTTAAGATATATTCTTCAATATGCATAATAATATCATCTTCAAATGTATTTACAATTTGTGGTTGCTTTTGAATCATTTGAATTCCACGCATAATATCTTGACGTGAGACAACGCCTAATAATTCCATATTATCTTCTATAACAGGAATCATCTCAATATCTTCACGCACCATCAGTTGTGACACACTTGCGACGGTCATATGTTTTTGAACGGTCACCAAATCTTTAGTCATGACTCTTTCAATTAGGACTGATTCAGATTTCCCTATGAGGTCTTTAGCTGTCACAACTCCAATCAAACGACTTTTATGGTGGACTGGAAAGCGTGAAAGTCCAGATTCACGTGATAGGTCATAGAATGTATTCACAGTGTCTTGAGCAGTTAATGCAGGTGTTTGATCAATCGGCGTAAAGATATCCGCAATTGTCATAATTTCTTTCTTAATTTCTTGATCCGCCATAGAACGGTTAATAATCGTCGCCACTGTAAATGAATCAAATGGTGTTGAGATAACTGGTAATTTCTTCTCGTTTGCTAGTTCCACTATCTTATCGCTCGTATCAAAGCCACCCGTAATAAGTACGGCAACATCATTCTCTAATGCCAGTTGTTGAACTTCTTCTCTGTTCCCCACAATGATAAGTGAATTCGGCACAAAATATTTTTTTACGTCATTTTCTTGCATTGCGCCAATAATGAATTTATTAAGGTGACGATCTAAACCTTCTTCCCCACCTAGAACAGTTCCTTCGATTATTGAAACCATTTCATTAAAGCGTAACATTTCTGGTAAAAATTTTAATTTCTTTTCAATTCGGATTGTTCCAACTCTCTCAATTGTTGAGACAATACCTAGTGTTTCAGCATCTTTAATTGCACGGTAAGCTGTTCCCTCACTCATATTTAAGTGCTTAGCGATGCCACGTACGGATATTTTTTTGCCAATGGGAAGTGTTTCAATATATTGTAGTATTTGATTATGCTTAGTAGTCACTAAATCCCTCCAGATAAATAAAAAACTGTTATACTGTAATTCGATAATTACAGTATAACAGTTTAATTACAGATTGAAAATAATTATTAACCTAAGGCCACATCTAATATCATCATTAAGACAAAACCACCGATTAATGCTAAGGTCGCATCATCCGTATGGTTAGATGATTGTGATTCAGGTATTAATTGTTCAACAACCACAAAGATCATTGCTCCTGCTGCGAAAGCAAGTGCATAAGGTAATATTTCTTGAACAACTAGGACGGCTGCTGCCCCAATAACTGCTGAAACTGGTTCAACAATTGCTGATAACTGTCCCATTTGAAATGCTTTTCGTTTCGTTCTTCCGTCCGCATATAATGGTAATGATAAGGCTGATCCTTCAGGTATATTTTGTAAACCGATGCCAATAGCTAATGCAATGGCTCCAGTTAAAGTCGCTCCAGCATTACCAACGCCTGCTGCCGCGAAGGCAACACCTATGGCAAGTCCTTCTGGAATATTATGTATGGTTACGGCTAAGAATAACATCATCGTCTTCGGTATTTTTCAATTATCTGAGTCTCCATGGTCTACAGATAAATGCGTATGCGGAACTGTGTAGTCAAGGAGCCTTAAGAATAAACCTCCAACCACAAAGCCGACTGCTACGGGTAACCAAGCCGGTAACGATGATGAGCTAGATTCAGCATATTCTAACGCAGGTGCTAGTAACGACCAAAAAGATGCTGCGATCATCACTCCTGCTGCAAATCCTTGCATAATTGCTAAAAAGCGATCATTCACTTCTTTAAAAAGAAAAACAAAAGAAGAGCCAAATAATGTACAAAGCCAAGTAAATATTCCTGCAATTAATGCTTGAAAAATTGGATTACTAAATAATGCCATATATATATTCTCCTAGTCTAAGTCAAGTTTAATTGATGTATATAAAGGGTGGTCAAAATTTGAAAAAGTCACACCTAATAATCGAATGGTCCGGTCAAGATGTCCATGCTCTTCCCAAATTTCCTTAGCTAATTCTATACTTTTTTCAACAGACTCAATCGATTCGATAGATTGCATTTGTCGAGTAATTGTCTCGAAATTATCGTATCGAATTTTCAAAGTAATCGTATGTGCTCTCATATCAGAAATATGATGTCGATTGTCCACCTTGTGTATCAATTTAACTATATTATCTACTACTTCAGACTCTAATTCAAGAAATACTGAGAAGGTTCTTTCTCTTCCAATTGATTTTCGTTCGCGCTTATTATTCACAGGTGTATTATGAACGCCTCGCACTTTAAAATATAAGGAATAGCCCATTTTACCAAAGTTATCAATTAATTCATCGAGTGACTTTTCATATAAATCTTCTCCAGTGAAAATTCCCATATCATGGAAATTCGGGAGTGACTTCTTCCCTACTCCATGAAATTTATCGATACTTAATTCTTTTAAGAATTGAACTGCATCTTTGGGTTCAACTAAGGTAATTCCGTTTGGTTTATTATAGTCTGAGGCAATTTTTGCGATGAATTTATTATAAGAAATCCCCACAGAACAAGTTAAACGCGTTCGGCGGTAAACTTCCTCCTTTATCTCCATAGCCATGATTGTCGCACTCTTCATATTCTTTTTATTATTCGTTACATCCAAATAAGCCTCATCTAGAGATACAGGCTCAATTAAATCCGTATATTCATTAAAAATTTCTCTGATTTGCATCGATATTTCTCGATAGTAATTTAAATCTCCTTGGATATAGACAGCTTTAGGACAGCGCATATAGGCTTCTTGAGCAGACATCGCAGAGTGAATGCCATACTTTCTTGCTTCATAATTGCAGGTTGATACGATTCCTCGTCCGCCGGTAAGTTTGGGATGCTTTGCTATAACAACTGGCTTATTCTTTAATTTAGGATTATCTCTCACTTCAACACTGGCATAAAAGGCATCCATGTCGACATGGAGAATTTTTCTAGATATATCGGGTTCAACTTCATCAAAAGATAAAATACCATATTGCACGCAACTCACCTCTCTTTATTGTATATATTATACAAACACTTGTTCGTAAAATCAATCTCTATTGCTTAAGTAATATTTCCAGACGTCTTTATATGACAACAAAAAAATGCTCCAAGAAATTCCTTATACAGAAATTCTCGGAGCTTTATTGAAATTAAAGAGTGCTTTCAGTTTCATCGCTTTCTTCAGCGAGGTCTTCTCGGTTTTCTTCGCGAGCAATATCGTTCGCTACTTCAATTTCGTCTTGACGATTTACAATATTACCACCTTGAGTAACAGTTGCAATAGCACCTAATGTAAATGTTAAATATACACCTTCACAATCAAGTACGACTGTTTGACTACTTTGGCTTACTTCATCAACAACACCATTAAGTCCTCCGATAGTCACTACTGCATCACCTGGTTTCATGTCATTTAACATCTCTTGTTTTTTCTGTGCCTGTTTCTTTTGTGGTCTTATTAGCATGAAGTACATTACTGCGAATAAAACTATAAACGGCATAAAACTTAGAATAAATTCCATTAACGTTTGTCATCCTTTCATTTTTTAAGCATAAAGACAGTGTATCAAAAATTCAGACATTTAGCCACAATCTAGAAGCTTTTTGCGTTCGGTTTGTTATATCCGTATCTTTCGAAGAAATCTTCTCTAAATTCTAGTAATTGATCATCCACGATTGCTTTTCTAACATTTCGCATTAATTCTAACAAGAAGTAAACATTATGAATCGACGCTAAACGCATACCAAATAATTCATCTGTCTTAATTAAATGTCTCACATAAGCACGCGTATAATTACGGCAAGTGTAGCAATCACAATTCTCATCAATCGGTCTGAAGTCACGGGCATATTGAGCGTTTTTCACAACTAAACGTCCTGTACTTGTCATACAAGTTCCGTTTCTTGCGATACGTGTTGCAAGAACACAGTCAAACATATCAACCCCACGAATAACACCGTCAATTAAAGCATCCGGTGAACCTACACCCATTAAATAACGTGGTTTATCTTTTGGTAATTCGGGTGTTAAGTAATCTAAGACACTATTCATCTCATCTTTTGTCTCACCAACTGATAATCCACCAATTGAATAACCAGGGAAATCAAGTGACACTAGATCTCTAGCGTGTTGAATACGTAAATCTTTATAACCCGCACCTTGAACGATTCCGAATAAAGCTTGGTCATCCGGTCGTTGATGCGCTTTAAGTCCACGCTCAGCCCAGCGGGTTGTTCGGTTAATTGAATTTTTAACATAGTCATAACTATGATGGAAGTCCGGACATTCATCGAAACTCATAATAATATCTGCTCCAAGAGCATTTTCGATTTGAATTGCTTTCTCTGGTGTTAAGAATAATTTCTCTCCACTAATATGATTTCTAAAATGCACGCCCTCTTCTTCAATTTTACGCATATCACTTAATGAGAAAACTTGGAAACCACCAGAATCTGTTAAGACTCCACGGTCCCAGTTCATGAACTTGTGTAAGCCACCCGCCTCTTCAACAATATCTTCACCAGGTCTTAACCATAGATGATATGTGTTACTTAAGACAATTTCTGCACCCATATCTTTTAATTCTTCCGGAGATAACCCTTTGACCGTTGCTAATGTTCCAACTGGCATATATATCGGTGTTTCAAAGCTACCATGAGGTGTATGTAAAATACCTAATCGCGCGCCTGTATTTTTCTCTTCTTTTATTAATTCATATCTAATTGCTGGTTCTGTCATAATATTTCCTTTCTATTATTGCTTTAATTCTATCTCAAAAATAACCGGATACAGTTTCCCTGTAATATAAAACTGATTGCCTTCAATATGTGCAATTCCATTAAGGGAGTCTATTTCATCCAACTCTTGGTCTGTCAAATTCTCTTCGAGAACTTCAGTCAGGTCATACTTATATGCCACAATACCCGTTTTTGGATCGATGACAATGATTTCATTAGTATACCATACATTTGCGTAAATATATCCGTTAGCAAATTCCAACTCATTGATTTCTTCTACTAATTGATCATTATAAGTCACGTCAATTGTGTCGATCACTTCAAAGGTATTTGGATCTCTTTGTTCAAGCACACTCGTTCCATCTGACATCCAAATGACATCTTCTTGGTCATCATAAGCTAGTCCCCAGCCTTCACCTTCATAATCAACGGTATCTATTATTTCTAAAGTATCTTTATCTCTTTTAAATGCAACGCCACTCCGCCATGTCAGTTGCCACACAGCATCTGAAGTGACTGTTAGACCTTCACCGAATAATTCTTTATCTAATTGATCGACGACGTCATAATGACCTGTGTCTAAATCTAAATAACCAATCTTTGATTCACCGTACAAACCTGTCCCTAGCAGTAACTCACCTGCTTTATTTAATTCGAACCCTTGCGTGAACGCCGTCGAATCACTTGGATGAATTGACAAAAGTTCATATTCATCTTGAGAAGCCACTGGTATTATTGGTATAATACAATGAACGCAAATTAATAATGTTATTTTGTGAATGATTTTCTTCATAAAAAACTCCTTTAACCCAACCTGATAATATAGTAATTTTATCATATTTTTTAATAGAAAGGTCGTTAGTAATGAATCTCTATTCATTTTTATTATTTATAGTCAAATACATTGTTTACATTTTTAACGGAAAACCATATGTCGTTGGTCAAGAAAATTTATCAAAGGATGCTGCAATTATTGCATCAACTCACCGTCATTGGTTAGATCCAATTTTCTTAGCTATGGTTGTTGAACCAATTGAAATTGCTTTTATGGCTAAGGATACTTTGTTTAAAAATAAAATCTTCCGCTATTTGTTGCCGAAATTAAATGTTTTCCCAGTCAAAAGAGAAAAACCATCACCGAAGTCACTTCGTCGTGGTGTTGAGGTCATGAACGAAGAGAATAAACATCTAGGAATTTTCCCTACAGGCTCACGCTACTCTACTGAAGTAAAAGGTGGAACTGCCTTTATTCAAAGACTGAGTAAGAAGGATATTATTCCAATTGCTTTACAACCGCCAATGAATGCGAAAGAATTTTTCTTCCGAAAAAAAGCAAAAGTAGCCATTGGTGAACCTATTTCTTTCGATGATTCTAAAAAGTATACTCGGGAAGAACTGAAACAAATTGATATTGCAATCGCAGAGGCTTTCGATAAATTAGACAAGCAACTTGATCCTGATTACGAATATATTCCAAATAAAAAAGACTAATAAAAAGACATCTAACTTTCCTTCCAATTTGAAAGCAGCTAGATGTCTTATTTTTTTAGTTTTTAGTTTGCAGACGATACATTTGATAGTATGTCCCTTTTTTCTCAATCAATTCATCGTGATTTCCTTGTTCGATAATGTTTCCTTTATCAAGAACGATAATCTGATTGGCATCTCTAATCGTACTTAAACGGTGAGCAATCGCAATGGTTGTTCGGTTCTGACGCATCTTAGCCAAACTTGCTTGAATATACTCTTCTGTTTCCGTATCAATATTAGCCGTAGCTTCATCAAGAATTAAAATCTTCGGATCACGCCCCATTGTTCTGGCGAATGAGATTAATTGTTTTTCACCACTTGAATAACTTGCCCCTCGTTCAATAACTCGGTGCTCATAGCCATCTGAATGTTTTTCAATAAATAAATCAGCATTAACAAAGTGTGCCGCTTCTCGAATTGTTCGATCAGATATTGAATGGTCTAACAAACGGATATTTCGATTCACATCCCCATAGAATAAGAATGAATCTTGAAGAACTAATCCAATATCTTTTCTTAATTCTTCATACGGAAACTCACGAATACTATGTCCGTCAATTAAAACATCTCCAGATTGAAACTCATAAAATCGCATTAAGACATTAATAATTGAACTTTTACCACTTCCGGTATGTCCGACAATCGCAACAGTTTCTCCAGGATTAACAGTGAAACTAATGTTGTTTAAGACATTTTGATTTCCATCATAAGAGAATGTTAAGTTTTTAAATTCAATTTTTGCATCTTTGATTTCAGCCTCATCATGAACAATTTGTTCAGGCACATATTCTTCATGATCCAGAACACGAAGAATACGTGAACTTGATACTACCCCATCTTGAAGTAAACTTAAACTATCCATCATCATTCCCATTGGTCTAAAGAATTGTGAACTATATTGAACAAATGCATAAATCACACCTACTTCTAATATACCATTTAAGTATTGTCTACCTAAGAAGTAGATTACTAAAGCTAAGGATAATCCTTCTAGTAAACTAATAACACTCATTAATAGGAGTGCATTCATTTTTACCATTTCATAGCGCGCACCATAATGTTTTTCATTTTGGTCATCAAATTCATTAATAATTCGTTTCTCTTGACGGAAATGTTGAATAACATTCATTCCAAGAATAGACTCGTTAATTTTAGTATTTAATCGACTTAAATTCTCACGCATTGAGCGATATACTTGTGAACTGTAACTTTGATAATACCAAATAATTCCACTCATAATTGGGACAAAGATTAAGAATAACATTGCCATACTTGGATTCATTAAATACATCCCGATGAAGACTGAGATAACTGTTACAATCCCTTCAAACAAAGCATAAAATGTATTCCAAAAGTTTTTCAATGTTTCAGTATCATTTGTTACGCGAGAAACTATCGATCCACCGGGAGTTTGGTCAAAGTATCGCATTCCTAACGTATTAATTTTAGTAAATATTGTATCTCGGACGTTTTCAACTGTCTTTTCAGCAGCCATATTGAATAAATACGTCGATAAATAATTCGATACACCTTGTAATAGAAGTAAGAAACCATAAGTTAAAGCAAAAGTGGTCGCTATTTGTACAGTAACGTCTAGATGTGTCAAATGATCATCAATAAATGTTTGAATTACTCTTGGCATAATAACAGAAACAGCTACTGTGACTGATGTAAATAAGATAGCAACTAAGAACGTCTTCCAATATGGTTTTGCGAAAGCAAAAATTCGTTTCGTTACGGTAAATTGCTCTCTCATAGACATTTTTCTTGCCCAAGCTGATTCATGTTGAACTTTACTTGCCATTATTACACCTCTTCCATTTCAGAACTTAATTCTAATTGTTGGTGTTCATACATTTCTTGGTACCAACCATTATTGTTAATTAATTCCTCGTGTGTTCCACGCTCAACAATTTGACCTTCATCCAGCACAACAATCTCATCCGCATGCATCACACTACTTAGACGATGGGCAGAAATTATTGTTGATTTGTCTTCACGTGTTTCTTTAATTGAATTTAGAATGGCTTCTTCAGTTTTAGCGTCTACGGCAGAAAGTGAATCATCCAATATTAATAACTCTGGATTAATTAACATCGCTCTCGCCATAGAAATACGTTGTTTTTGTCCTCCAGATAAAGCCACTCCACGTTCACCTACTAATGTATCATAGCCTTCACTAAAGCCTAATATGTCCTCATGAACACTTGTCACTTTAGCAATTTCTTCAACTGCTTCATTAGTAGTATCCATATTCGCAAAACGGATATTATCACGAACAGTCGTTGAGAATAAGAAATTATCTTGAGGAACGTAACCTATATTCGCTAATAAACTATCTAATTGATAATCTTTAATCGAAATTCCATTGAAGGTAATATCCCCTTTAAATTGGTCATAATCACGTAACAATAACTTAAATAATGACGTCTTACCAGATCCAGTACGACCAACGATTCCAAGTGTATTCCCTTGTTTAATATGAATATCAATATCACGTAAGGAAGCCTCGTCATCATCATCTGGATAAGCAAATTCATCTATTTCAATATGAATATCACCTGAGATAGATTGACTCAATGCATCCGGTTCTTCAATAATCGTACTTTTTTCATTTAAAATTTCTAAAATACGGTCATAACTTGCTGAACCACGTTCTAAAATATTAAACAAACGCCCGATCGCAATCATCGGCCACTGTAAACGAGTCACATAACTGATAAAAGCAACTAATAAACCAATGGTAATTTCTCCTTGTGAAACGAGAAAACCACCAAAGAATACACCTAAAATCGTAGCTGCACCCATAATTAGTTGACTTGCAGGTCTAAACGCAGCATCAAATAAATAAACTTTTTGGTTTCGATCAACAACATTTGTGGTCATTTTCTTAAAGTCTTCAATATCTAACTCTTCTTCACCAAACGTTTTAATTACTTTCATGCCCGTAACACTCTCTTGAACTTTATCGTTCATTGAAGAGAAAGCTGCTTGAGATTTTCGTGAGTGATAGTGAAGCTTACGACCGACAAAACGAATTAAAATCGTTAACAAAGGTATAGGGATAATCGACACTAGTGTTAATCGCCAATCTACAAAGAAAAACATCATGAACAATGTAAGTAATCCTTGAGATAAAGAGTCAACTAAGGTTAAAATACCTCCCCCAGCCACCATACGAATTGAGTTCAAATCATTCGTTGTTCTCGCCATTAAATCTCCAGTACGATATTTTTGAAAGAATATCGAGTCCATTTGTGTAAAATGGGTGAACAATCTTGCTCTTAATATCTTTTCCAGTTTAGCTGATGTTCCAAAAATCTTCGTACGCCATACGTAACGCATCGCATATTGAACAATCGCTATAACAACAAGAACCACACTCCAAGTCACCAACTGACTTCCTGTTATTGTACCGGCTGCCATATTATCTATGATGATACCAATAATCATTGGCACAAGCGCAGTCATCACACTCAATAGAATTAACATTGATATTCCAAAAATATACGCTTTTCTTTCTTGTCGCCGATTGTAAAATTAAGCTAGACAACTAAAACAGCCATTTGTGGTACACTCAACTTGTAATTCCGACCAAAGAATACAAAGGAGTGACCACAAATGACCTACACCCATCTTACCACGGATGAACT